>VGSD01000231.1 GCA_016875155.1 Deltaproteobacteria bacterium
ATTAAAAAATCTCCATTGAAATGGGAAGAAGTATTGTTTATAAGTGAAGGTAGTTTTGGTCATTTTCATTGTTTCAACAGGAGGACGAGATGAGGGGAGTGAGTCGTTCGATTACCTATTTTAATCAACCCGGGATTGAAAATACCGATGCGGTGGTAGAGATTGTCTATAACCGTTTGAAAGAAGGGGATATCAAAAGTGTAGTAGTGGCGAGTTCCGAAGGAAAGACGGGTCTTAAGTTTGTAAAGAAGATAGCAAAGGAGACAAACCTGGTGATCGTGAGCTCCCATTCTGGTTTTTCTGCCCCTGGTGTCTGGGAATTTGATTTGAAGATTTTGAAAGAAGTGGAGTCCATGGGAGCCAGAGTGGTGAGGCAGAGCCATATCCTTTCAGGCTTGGAGCGGTCTTTTACGAATAAATTTTCCGGAGCCTCCCATACAGAGGTGCTCGCAGAAGCCCTGCGCTCCCTCTTTGGCGTGGGGGTCAAGGTGGCCATCGAATGTGCCATCATGGCAGCGGATAGCGGAGCAATCCCCATTGACAAGACGATTGCTGTGGGAGGAACAACCACTTCCAAGGGAGGAGGGGCGGATAGCGCCATTGTGGTTTGGCCTTCCCACTGCAACAATTTTTTAGACTTCCGGGTGCTTGAGATTCTCGCCAAACCCTTCAGAAGGGAGAAGGGGTAGGGTGTTGACGGAATCAACTCCAGAGGGCCAGGCAATCCAGACTTCGAAATCTTAAGGATTATTAGAATCTACATTGAACGATTTTCATGAATTTCATTGTAGCGCAACCCTTTAGGGTTGCTTCTAAATCAACAGGCAGGCAAGGCTGAAGCCTTGCCCTACGCATTCTCAAATGGATTTTTACTACAGAAAGAAATAGTCACGGTGTGACTTTGCTTTTTTACGATTAATGGTTATATTTTAATCAGATAGAGGTCCTCCATTATTTGGGGGGCAAAAAAAGGAAAAGGAAGGAGATTATTTATGATTCCACAGATAAAAAAAATTCTTTATGCTACGGACCTGAGTAAAAACTCTTCCTATGCCTTTCTATACGCGGTGGATCTGGCCAAGAAGCATAATGCAAAAATCGTTATTTTGCATGCGATTGAGCCTATTCCGGCTTATGCTGAAGCTTATGGAGGCTTGACGGGAATTCAGAAAAAACAGCAAATTGGAGAGATGGTTGAATCAATGAAAAATCACTTGGCAGGATTTTGTAAGAAGGCAGAGGCTCAGATTGGTCCTCCCTGTGCTGAACTTGTGAGCAAGATCCTTGTGCTCACCGCCTATCCCCCGGATGCCATCTTGAATACTGCGGAACAAGAAGGGTGTGATGTGATCATCCTTGGAACCCATGGAAAAGGATTTATTTCGTATGCCTTTCTTGGGAGTGTTTCGAAGTCTATCCTACATCGAACTCAGAAACCGGTTTTTGTCATCCCATTGCCATCGGATAAGACGGCTGTGGATTGGGATGGGATCTAACATCATTGGGGTCAAAACTACACTATACAGCTTGCCCGGCGAAGGGCAGAACATTCTTGCGGGTGAGAGCCCCATCATAGTAGAAGCCCTACCGATGGCGGGATAGTTTGGATGGCAGGGGGTGACCCCAATTCTTTAGAATAAATTTATTAGAGGTTTAAAAGGTTTAACCGGTAGATAAAGACAATTCAGTACATTCTTTGGTAGCTTCGTTAATGAATAAAAGTTTACCTTTATCCTCACGCCGCAGTTGTTCATTTGCATTTAATAGTTCAATGCCATAGACCGTTCCATCAGGAGCCATATCCACCGTTAGCTCGTCACTCACTCGAATAGACTCCACCTCGGTCTGTTTTTCCTGAAAGCGGATATAGGCAATATTATAACGGGGATCGTAAGTAAACCGCATAATGAATTCTCCTTTCTAAATACTTAGAAATATCTTGCAATGATAGTAATAACAAGCCAATCTGTACCTTCCCGAACAGCATAAGCTTCCACTTGCTTCGTTCTGTAACGCTTACCATGCCATTCTGTATCAACAGAGAAATTGCGCCGGAACCCTGTCCGATCAAATTTTGCAGGGAATCGCTCCCCCTTTTTAAGGGTAGCCATTATTTCTTCTTCAGTAACTCCCCGTTCCTCCATTCGCTCCCGGGCGTGAGGATGGATCCGGATTGCCATAAAACTATTTTATTGGAGTATTAACTTATTTTCAAGGAATTTCTTTTTCTTTTAAGAAGTTAGCAAAATAGAGATGGCCCTCCCATGGGTTTTAGTCCAAAGAACATTATTGCCCGCCTTCGCAGAATGCTCCGTTCGGAAGAACGGGGATGAATGCGACTCCGAAGGAGCGTAGCAGGGTATGCTTCGGCGGGTTTCGCCGATGCTGTGAAGATGCCCCGTGCGGAAGCACGGAGAGCTTCACTAACCCCCTCGTATTTTTCTTTTTTGTAGAATCTGCTGTTCAATCTCAGTAGGGTTTCCGAAATAGATGCAGTGGGCGAGGCAGATATTATCGGCGCAGGCAGGGTAGAGGCCCTGATCCACCCGGTGATAACAGAGATTACACTTGGCCGCAGTCTTTTTTACATCATCAAAGTGAATGGCATCATAAGGACATTGGTCGATGCAAAGTTGACACCCGGTGCATTTCTCGTCGTCGAGGATGACAATTCCGTCTTCCCTTTTTCGGATGGCTTGCTCCGGACAAACGGGTATACAGGGAGGTTCCTCGCAGTGCTTACAGACGTTCACTCGCCAGATGAAATCGAGCCTTCCGTCCAAGACTTTTGGGCCATCTGGCCAAATGGATAGATATTTGACGCCATTCGTTTCACCCACCGGATTGAACTCCTGTTGGCAGGCTACTTCGCAAGTCTTACATCCCCAGCAGGCAAACTCTTCAATTGTCAGAGCATATTTATGCATCGGATGTTTTCCTTTCGGGATAGATTCTGCATAATAATGTCCTGATGTTTGAGGCTCCCATTGCAGGGTCACACTCTTCTAAAGCGCTGTCTGTGAGGATGTTGATATTCGACTCATCCCAGCCATGGCCTGGGTCTTTTTTCTCGGGAAACCACCAGGCATGCTGAGCCGCAATGACTCGAGGATCGCGTCCGAGGACGAGTCTTGCCCGTTGTCTTATTTTGCCTCGGCGGGATTCAATAATCACCCAGTCTCCCTCTTTGATACCTTCCTTTGCGGCTGCCTCAGGATGGATCTCAACAATTGGATTTCTGTGAAGTTCTCGAAGGCGTCCTATCTGTCTGTTTTCCGTGTGAAAGAATCCAGGCATTCGTGCACCGGTAATCAGGATATAGGAATATTCCTTATAAAGTTCCGGAGCACTCACTGGACTTTCAGAAGGTTCCCGGTGCTGAGGAAGCGGATCATATCCCATCTTTTCGAGGACCGTCGAATAGAGCTCGAACTTCCTCGTCGGAGTGGAAAACCCTCCCTCTTTGTATTTAAAGTATTTCACCTCTCCCCTGAGGTAATTCATCTTCTTAAAATCCTTCCAGGTGATGTTCATCGGATGGAGGATATAATCGAGGGCTTCTTCGTAGTTGTTCCACCAGTATTGCCCCTGACCAATCCGATGGGCAAGATCGTTTAGCATTTCATGGTCGGAACGGCATTCGCCCACCTGGATGACCTTTCTGCGCGGCAGGACATAGCCATGGCGCTTCCAGTAATCGCCCACATAGTCCATCTCAAGCCAGGTCGCAGCCGGTAAAACAATGTCTGCGAGTTCTGCGGTCGGGGTCAGAAAGAAGTCGGCAATGGCCATAAACTCAACTTTCTCAAGAGCCTGACGAACCTCTCTCGCATTGGCAGCGGTGACCAGAGGGTTGGTGCTGATAAGGAAGAGCATTTTGACCGGATAGGGTTTTTCTTCAAGGATGGCATCCCAGACACATTTCGGTTGAAGGATGGCGAATCGAGAGGCGAGGCGGAAACGATCTCCTCCCAACCGTTTTGCGAACTGGTCCCTGGAAAGCAGGCCATGGGCACCAAATTGGCCCACATTGACAACATTCGGTTGCCGGTTGAGGACCTGACCACCGGGAACATCGATGTTACCGGTTATTCCCATGAGAGACATGAGCAAACGGTCATTATCCGCACAACTCGTCTGCTGCTCAATAGCTACACCCCATTGAATGGCTCCGGGTTTTGTGGTTGCGAAGAGCCTTGCAGCCTCCCTGATCTTTTCTTTTGGAACCCAGGTGATTTCTTCAACTCTATCAAGGGGATATTCATTCACCCTTTTGACAAATGACTCCCAGCCATGGGTATATTTTCCAACGAATTCTTTATCATAGAGTTCCTCATGGATAATGACATTGAGCATCCCCAGGGCAAGGGCTGCGTCTGTGCCGGGTCTGAGCTGAAGCCAGACATTTGCCCGTGCTGCCGGGCGGGTAAGCCTGGGGTCAACGACGATGAGTTTGGCTCCTTTGTCGAGGGCGACGGAGAAGGGTTCCCCCTTGTATTCATCAGGGTTGCTAAGGGTAAGGTTGTTTCCCCACAGGATGATGCACTTGGGAAAATTCTCATAATCAACAATGGGATTTGTTCCGCAGGTGATGATGCTTGTGGAGATGCGGGGCCCGTAACAGAAATGGCCTGCGGTCAGTACGTTTGGCGAGCCAAGGAGATTGGCGATGCGGTAGATCACAGATTCATTTTCCCTGCCGGTTCCATAACCGAACACAACTGACTCAGGCCCATTTTTTTCCTTATAGGTTAGGATTCGTTTGGCGATGGTGTCGAGGGCTTCATCCCATGAGATCCGTTTCCATTTACCGCTCGCCTTGGGACCAATCCGTTTGACAGGGTAGGTGAGCCTGTCTTTATGATAGGCAATTTGTGCAGAGGCCAAACCTTTGGCGCAGAGCGTCCCATGGGCGATGGGACAATCGGGGTCGCCGGCAATCTTTGCGACCTTTCTGTCTTTGATATAGACAATCACACCGCAGCCACCGTGGCACATGCGGCAATGACTCTTGACGAACGAATCGTATCCGTAAACTTCCATCTCGCGCTCTATGTTCGAATATCGAAACTCGGGCATTTTCACCTCCTGCTCATCATGTAAACCATGTCACTCTGTATGATAATCTAAAACCATGAAGAGTCCTTGTCAATTATTGATCCGTTTAGACTTGAACACTAATTGAGCGAAAAAAATCCCTATATTGAATTGTTTCATTGATGGTTAAGGTTAAGCCATTATTGATTTTTATGGTCACATTTTAAAATCCCCCTCATTCCCCCTTTTTCAAAGGGGGATGATAATTT
>VGSD01000232.1 GCA_016875155.1 Deltaproteobacteria bacterium
CATGAAGGAGCAGACCCGTATCGTCAACATGAACCAGATCGGTTCGGCTTTAAATGAATTGAAAGATCCTCCCATTGAGAGCCTCTATGTCTATAGCTCCAATCCCGTTGCTGTTGCTCCGGATCAGAATCAGGTTTTAAAGGGTCTGGCAAGGAAGGATCTCTTCACGGTTGTGCACGAAAGGTTTCTGACAGATACAGCCCGTTATGCAGATGTAGTGCTTCCAGCCACTTCTTCTCTAGAACAGAGCGACCTTTATCGTTCTTATGGCACTTATTGTATTCAACGCGCAAAACCAACCATCCCTCCAATCGGAGAGAGCAAATCGAACTGGGAGGTATTTTGCCTTCTTGCCATGGCCATGGGATTTAATGAACCCTTCTTCCGTCAAACAGCCGATGATCTCATTGACCATCTGCTTTCCATTCCAGCCCCAATAAGGGAAGGCATTGACCAGAAGGGTTTCTCTGATGGAAAGGCAGTAGAACTTCCTCTCCCGAAGGATGCCCGAATCAGGTTCAGGACTCCTTCAGGAAAGATCGAAATTTTCAACCCAGCAGAACCTCATCCTCTTCCTATCTACCATCCCCCGTACAGAGGGGATGATCCCTTCTGTCTGATGACCGCTCCGAGTTTCTATGGTTTGAACTCCTCTTTTAGGGAACGAAGCGACCTCAGAAAAAAAGAGAGAGGGATGCTTCTGAAGATGAACCCTGAAGATGCAGAGACAAAAGGCTTGAGGGAGGGAGAACCCGTCATCGCTTTTAACCGAATAGGCGAGGTCTCTTTTGTATTACGAATCACTGCCGAGGTGCCTCAGGGTGTGGTCGTGGCAGAGGGGATCTGGTGGTTGGAGCATGTCTCCAGCCCCCGCACCGTCAATGCGTTGACCTCCCAGCGCTTAACCGACCGGGCTCAGGGATCCACCTTCTATGACAATACCGTAGATGTAAGATCGGTTAACAAACCTTGAGCATGAAAACTAGCCCTCTAACAAACCGAAATTGGTTCCATTAGGTGAAGAAAAAAGAGAACAACCTCTTTAGGGGGTTGATTGAAAATGTTCTTGATCGCATCTGAATAAACCTTCACCTGTGGTTTGTAGTGTTCGATCTTCGAGCTTAAGCCGTCTTTCTCTACCAAGTCGGTCTTAAAATCGAGAACCACCAGACCATCCCCTTCCCTGAAAACCACATCCATCACACCCTCGAATAGGGTTCCGTTGTTCTTATAAGTGAAAGGAACCTCTTTCTGGTAATTGCCAGATTGGATCACTCTCTGAAGGAGTGGAGAAGCAAGCGCCTTTTTCACTATCTCCCCTGCCCTCTTAATCATGGGGCCTGTTGCTCCGAGTTCCTTCCCTTCCATCTCTGCCATCCTCTCAAGGAAATCAGGCTGGCTCCAGTCCATTTTCTCAAAAAGGCTATGAACTAGTTTCCCGAAGACGGCCCCCTCGCCTCCGGTCACCGGAGAGATCACCCACTCATCATCCTTCTCAAATTCCTTTACCTGTTCTGTGGCAGTGGTTACAGGACGGCCTATTCTTGACTGCCTTTTCCATTCTTCCTGCCCCTCCTTCCACTTCTCCCTTTCCAAAAGGCATAACCTAACGTCTTTTCCTCCTCTCTTCTCAATGCTCAATGGAAAACGGAATGGAGGCCTTTCCTCATGTGAAAGTTCAAGCTGATGGGTCTCATAGAACATCCAGCCTTCCTCCCACTTTCCGAACGGGACTTGATCCGGAGCCTTTAAATAGCGTTGGAGGTCAGTCAAAAAGCTACTCTTGGGAATATCCATCTTCCCATCCTTCTTCTCCTTCACCCAGAAGACCGGAAGGACAAGAAAATCCCTTGCCCTTGTCATTCCCACATAGAGAAGACGCCTCTCTTCTGCTTCGGCCCGCTTCTCTTCCCACTCGTTTAACTCATTAAAATTGCGTGTCCAAAACTGACTCTTCTCATCTCCTGCTTTTATGGCGATTCGCTCTCCACTCCGGTCAATGATAAAATGCTCACGGTTATCCTCTTTACGGGCAAGATCTGCCAGGATGACCATTGGAAATTCCAACCCCTTAGCCCTGTGGATCGTCATCAGCCGGACAAAATTATCTCCCCGCTCCAGAGTGGGTGGTTCTTCCTCTTCAGCCTCTTCATCCTGCCTTTCAGAAAGCCACCGCACAAACCCTCTGAAGCTTAATATTCCTCTCTCATCCAACGCCCGGGCCATATCGCCTATCTTTAAAAGATTGGCAACCCCCTGCTCCCCTTGCGGCTTCATGAGAAAGAGCACCAGTCCGCTCGTGGCTTCATAGAGCCTCTTCAGAAGTATGGACACACTTGCCTCATTTCTCATCTCATGGAGTTCTCGAAGAAAGCGGAAAGGCTGCTCAAGTGGGGTACCCTGTGCCTCCTTCAGGTAATTCATCCTTCCTCCCCCTGCATGAAACAGAAAGAGTTCTTCATCGGAGATCCCGAAGAAGGGTGAACGGAGTGCTGCCACCAGGGCTATCCTGTCCATCGGGTTGTCAATCGCCTGAAGAACAGTTAGAAGTTGCCCGACCTCCTGACGTTTGTAGAAATGTTTTCCTCCACCCACCCGGTAATCCACTTGACAACCTCTCAAGGCCTCTTCCAGAAAAGTTAAGGGGGTGTAGGTTCGCATCAGGATGGCAATGTCTTTGAACAGGATCGGGCGTAAGCATTGGTCAGACTCATCCCACACCTTCCACTTCTCCTCGTTGACAATCTTTTGAATGAAACCGGCAATGCACCGTGATTCCCACAAACGGCATTCATCCTTGCTTCTCATCGCCAGCTCTTTTTTTAGGGGCGGATAGAGTAAGATTGTGCCGCTCTTTGGAGGAAGAGTTCCTTCCTTTCGCCCAAAATTGAGAGGCACATATCCTGGCTGGTAATGACCATCCTCTGGAGGCTGAATCAGCTTAGCAAAGATCTGATTGACGACCTCGGTAAGGGAAGAGGCACATCGGAAATTCTGCGAAATGGTCAGGAGATGGTCTCCTCCCAATTTAGCCTTCGCCTCTTCATACATCTCAATATCAGCCCGGCGGAATCGGTAGATGCTCTGCTTGGGATCGCCCACAAGAAAGAGCCGCTTGGGTGAAACCCGAACCTCCCTCCACTCTTTCGCCTTTCCTCTCTCTTCTTCAGATAGGAAGAAGACAATCTCGGCCTGGAGGGGATCGGTGTCCTGAAATTCATCCACAAGCAAAAACTTGTAACGGTCATGGAAGTATCTCCGGACCTCCGGATGCTCCTTGAGCATCTTCCTGGCAAAAAGCAGGAGGTCCTGAAAATCAAGGAAGTTTCGTTCCCGCTTGGTCTGCTCATAGGCCTGAATATAGCCTGTTAAGCAATGGGCCAGCTCGGTCATGGCCGATTCGATGATGAGGGTTTTAATATCATCGAGATGTTTTGTGAGGGTTTTAAAATGGTCTTTTACGGTTTTGAGTTGATGCTTCGGCTGCCAGTTATCTTGGTTTCCTTTATTCGCAAATTTCTTTTGGAAATCCTTAGCAATGAACCTCTCTTGATCTTCTCTTTCGCCAAGCGATTCTAACTTTCTCAGCTTTTCGTTTAACTCAAGAATCGTCAGGATTCCTTTATCGTTGGGGTTTATGCAATAGCTCTTGAAACGATTTATTGATCCAACCTCTTCTCGAAAGGTCTTGGCGAACCCTCTGATGGCTTTTCCCAGATCCTCAAGAGGTTGAGAAGATGGCAGCCACTCCAGCACATCCCGGTTCTTCAGCATGGCCTGCCCCATTTTGCGGATCTGGTCCGGCCTCATTCCCAAAAGCACGGCCCGGCGCAACGCCGGATCGTCTTCATCCATCTTCTTTTCAAACCATTCCTCCCACACCTCTGCCTGCACAAGCTGGGACATCAGGCCGTCTGCCACTTCAAAATTGGGGTCAAGGCCCGTTTCAACCGGCCGCTCCCTTAAAAGGGATCCGCAGAAGGAGTGAATCGTGGTCACCTGCATCCGCTCTAAATCAGAGAGCGCCTTAGAAATGCGCTGCTGCTTCAAAGGATCGGACTCCTTCGGATGGGATTTCTCAAGCTCCTGGCGCAGTTTCACCTTCAATTCAGCGGCCGCCTTTTCCGTAAAGGTAATGGCGACGATCTCCTCAAGGAGCGCCTCTCCTCCCGTAATCAGATTGACGATGCGGCTCACCAGAAGAGTGGTCTTTCCTGTTCCGGCAGCCGCCTCCACAATGTAACCTTGAGAGAGGTCTTGAGCAGCCTTTTGACGTTGTTCCTGGTCAATGAGATCTTTTTCTGACTTCATTCCTCACCCTCTTCAGCCTCTTCGCGCTCTTCTGTAACCATCTCTAAATACCGCCTCGCCTTTGGATCCTTTGACTTCCGATCAAAGAGGGTTGAAGTCCAGGTTCCACAAATGATCCTGAAATCACAATATCGGTAGCGGCAGCTATGGTTGTCCGGATAAGGGATAAAAATCCCTTCTTCGATCCCCTCTGAAATGGTCTGGAGGATCTCCTGAAGCTCCGATGCCTTCTCATCTAATTGTGAGGCTTCAAAAGGAATCGTTTTTTGCTCCTTGAGAAAGCAATATTCGGCAGATTCAACTTGAATCCCCTTATGAAGAGGCTTGAGCAACTGCCTAACCGCATGGAGATAGAGCGGAAGCTGTAAGGTAGTTCCGCCTTGAAATTCGTTCTCTTTGGCTGAGACTTTCCCGGTTTTATAATCTCTTATGCGTGCCCTCTTCCCATCTCTTGTCAGGTCAATCCGGTCAATCCTGCCGCGTAAGTTAATCGTTTTCCCTGCCAATTTAAAAGGAATGGGGTCTTCGGTGGAGATATCGCTTTCCTGAAAACCATGGCGTCTCATTCCATAACGAACCTCAAAATAGGCAGGGATAAACTCTGTTTCATTAATCTCCCCATGAAAGAAATCCCTTAGCATATCCAATAGCTCTCTCTTGGCAACCTCCCAGAGCATGGGAAAGCCGGTGACACCCGTCTTTTCAAATGCGTCAAATCTCTTGTTCGCAATCTCGACCAGCCTGAAAAGGTCTTCCAATGTCAATTGAAAAGAAGCTCCCCTCTCTTTTTTGAGGTCTGTAAAAAATTGCCAGAGGATCTCATGAACGAGCTTTCCCCTATCCAGAGGAGAAATGGTCGCTTCCCTCTCCGGTTCGGTGAATGCTTCGATCCCCATGATCTTGCTTAACAGGTATTGAAAAGGGCAGGAGGCATAGGCTTCGAGCCATGTAGGAGAGATACT
>VGSD01000233.1 GCA_016875155.1 Deltaproteobacteria bacterium
CGCCAGCCTCGCCCTGATCAATCCAGGCGATGAAGTCATCATCCCGGATCCATTTTTCGTGATGTACGAGTATCAGGTCCTCCTCATGGGAGGGATTCCGGTTTTTGTGGATACCTATCCTGATTTTTGTTTGAGGGAAGAAGAGTTTATCAAGAAAATTTCAAAAAAAACCAAATTCATCATCATCAACAGCCCGAATAATCCCACAGGAGCCATCTATCCAAAGGAAGACCTGATGACCGTTATCAGAATCGCTCGAGAGCGGGATCTTCTGATTCTCTCTGATGACATCTATGACAATTTTGTCTTTGATGGACCCTCTTGCCCTTGTATTGGACAGCTCTATGAAAAGACGCTGACCTTTGGCGGATTCTCTAAGGGCTGGGCCATGACAGGTTGGCGTTTGGGTTATGTGGCAGGCCCAAAGGAAATTCTCCAGCAGATGATCACGCTTCAACAATATACCTTCTCCAGCATCAACTCCTTTGCACAGAAGGCCGCTGTCAAAGCGCTTGATTTTGATGTTGGGGATTATATCAGGGGATACAAAAGAAAAAGAGATATCATCTATGAGGGGCTGAGGGAAAAATTTAATGTCCGAAAACCGAAGGGGGCCTTCTATATCTTTCCAGAGGTCCCCGGAAGAGACGCGGAACTATTTGTGGAGAAAGCCATTCAAAACAATCTCTTCATCGTCCCGGGAAGTGTCTTCTCCAAGAGAAACACCCACGTGAGGATCTCTTTTGCCGCATCCGATGAAACCCTCTTCAAAGGAATTGAGGTTCTCAACCGAATCGGTTAAGATTTTATTAATTTTGGTTCTTCAGGTTTTTGTGTGGATATTCAATCCCCCTTTTAACCCCTCCCTGCCGGCAGGCAGGCACCCCTCCCCTTAATGTAAGGGGAGGCTGGGTGGGGTTATTGTAGAGGGGAGTGGAAGGGGCGGAGGAAAGGTAACAATGTCAAATAAGGAAGAAAAGATAGTTCTCGGAAATGAAGCCATTGCCAGAGGAATCGTGGAGAGTGGATGTCATTTCTTCGCTGCTTATCCAGGAACTCCCAGTTCGGAAATCCTCCCTGCCATCGTCCGTTTTAAAAAGGAGAATAACCTCGACATTTATGTGGAATGGTCCACCAATGAAAAAGTTGCTTTCGAAAATGCATTGGTGGCCACTTACACAGGGAAGCGGGCTGCCGTAGCCATGAAACAGGTGGGGCTCAATGTAGCCACAGACCCATTGATGAGTGCAGCCTATATCGGAACCATCGGTGGTTTTGTCATCATCAGTTGCGATGATCCCGGACCTTTCTCATCTCAGACCGAGCAGGACACCCGCTTCATGGCAATGTTTGCGAAGGTTCCGGTTCTCGATCCAGCCAATCCAAAAGAGGCCCAGAAGATGTTACCCATGGCCTTCAATCTTTCGGAGAAATACCAGATCCCTGTCATTCTCCGTCCGGTGTTAAGGGTCTCTCACGCCCAGCAGACCATCACCTACAATCCCATCGCGAGAATTGAGAGGAAAGCCAATTTCGAGCACAACCCACAGCGTTGGAGCGCAACACCAAGATTCCGATTCATCCTTCACAAACAGCTTAATGAAAAGCTTAAAAATATTGCGGAAGAGTTCAATTCGATGACCGCACTCAATTTTATTGAGAACGATAAGGACAGAGCGGCTTTTGGAATCATTACCAGTGGAATCGGTTACTCCATCGGTCGGGATATCTTATTTGAATTGGGTCTCCAGGAGAAAATCCCGGTTCTAAAGATTGGGACTCCCTACCCTCTTCCCGTTGAGTTTGTGGAGTCCTTCATCGAAAAATGTGATCATGTCCTCATCCTCGAGGAAACCGAACCAGTCATCGAATTTCAGATCAGAGACAAATCAAAGATCATTGGCCGATTGGACGGAACCATTCCTAATGAAGGAGAGATGCTTCCTGAAATCATCACCCGTGTGATATCAGACCTCTGCAAAAAGTTCTCCATCCCTGTGCCTGAAGTGACTTCCACGGCTCCACTTGAGAAGATGGTGGCTGACCTCGGCCTTCCCGTCCGCAGACCGACACTCTGCTCGGGATGTCCTCACCGGGCTTCTTTCTTCGCCTTGAAAAAGGCTTTTCCGAAGGGGATCTTTCCAAGCGATATCGGCTGCTACACGCTCGGAATGAATCTCGAAGCCGTCGATACCTGCCATGACATGGGAGCCGCCGTCACGTTTGCCAGCGGCCTCTATCAGGCTTATCACCAAGAAGGTAGAGACATTCCCATCTTTGCCACCATTGGAGATTCAACCTTCTATCATTCTGGAGCCCCTGGACTCTTAAACGCCGTTTACAATGGGGCCAGATTTATTCTTGTCATCCTCGACAATTCCATTACAGCCATGACCGGGATGCAACCCACTCCGGAATCCGGAATGACAGCGGACGGCCATCCCGGTAAAGCCCTTTCGATTGAAGAATTGGTAAAAGGCTGTGGTGTTAAATACTTGAAGGTGGTCAATCCTTATGATATCAAAGGTCTGATCAAGGAAGCCGAAAAAGCATATCAATATACTCTGAAACCAGAGGGAGGGATGGCTGTTATTATTACTCGCTACCCCTGCATCATCTACCAAAAAGATCAACTCAAAGTAAACCCCATTAAGGTCGATATCCGCCATACCCCTCCCCCCGAAAAGGGATTGGGTCAGGTGAAAAGCAGAGAAATGGATCAATCCCTTCTGCCTGAGTATCGGGAAGAAGCATGCGTTCAATGTGATACCTGTATGATCCAGTGCCCTGAGCAAGCAATCTCAAGAGTGGAAGATCGTTATGTTGTTGATTACAGCAAATGTACAGGGTGTCGGGTTTGTGTCCAGGAATGTCCAACCGGCGCCATGGATATGCCTGAGGTGGGCGCCTGTATCGGTTGTGGTTACTGTCTCAAACGATTCGAGTGTCCTTCCCTAGTCAGAGGAGAGGATGGCCGTGTGAAAATTGACCGGTTGACCTGCGTGGACTGCGGCCTCTGCCTGGCAGCCTGCTGCCAGGGCGCAATCTATCGAGTTTCACCATAAGGTGAACTAATTACATCAAGGAAATCTTTATGAATTCACAATCCGAATTCCGCAATCCGAAATCCGAAATGGAAAAGATGAATATCAACATGATCATTTCTGGTGTAGGTGGACAGGGCGTTCTCCTGGTGACCCGAATTTTCTCCGACTTTGCTCTCCGGGAAGGCTATGCTGTAATCGGATCAGAGGACCACGGCATGAGCCAGCGGGGTGGCTCGGTGATTACCCATCTGAAGATTGGGAATTTTAATAGCCCCCTCGTGAAAAGGGGAAGCGCTGACATTCTCTTATCCCTCGAAAGGAATGAGGCCTTAAAAACCTTGCACTACCTCAGACCTTCTACGAATGGTCAATACGGGGGCCTCGGTTTTATCAACGCTTCCGATCCAAACTATATGAACGATCAGATAAGAAATTACTTGAAGGAGAAGGGGATTCAAATTTACATATTCTCCGCGGACAACATAGCCAAGGGAATGGGATCCGTTCAATCGACGAACATTGCCTTGATCGGTTTTTCTTCTGCCCATCCCAGATTTCCTTTCCCATCCGACAAAATGAGACAATCCATTGACCGTGTCACCCCTGTGAAATTTCGGGAAGTGAGTTTAAAAATTTTTGACCAGGGTTTCATCGAGGGCCAAAAAATAATAAAACAGTAATCCTTCTCAACATTTCCTCTCTATCTCTTTGTCTTAATACTCGATCGACTCCCGTCTATATTTGACAATTCGTCAATAAAAGGATATCCTTTTAATATCAGTACGTTGGAGGAACGAAAAATGAACAAGAAAATAGTTAAAAAATTGATCCTTGGCCTTTCGTTAACGGTTCTTCTCTTTGGTCTTTTTTTCTGCATAGATAAAGACAAGGCCAATTCACTTCCTAAAAATAATAAGTTATCGACGGCCAGGTCATTAGGACAAGCTTTTGTCGAGGTATCAAAGAAAGTTCAACCATCTGTCGTCAATATTACAACGGAAAAGACGGTCACGATCAAGCCATGGGAAAGATTCGGAGAAGATTTCTTTAAGGGCAGCCCTTTTGAAGATTTCTTTAAAGGGTTCGGTAGTCCCAGGGAAAGAGGAAAGGAATTTCGGCACCGCCAGAGAAGCGGCGGATCGGGGGTCATCGTTGATAAAGAAGGCTATGTTCTCACGAATAACCATGTGATCGAAGGAGCGGACAAGGTCAAAGTTCGCCTCAACGACGGAAGGGAATTTGTTGCAACGATCAAAGGTCAGGACTCCCGGACGGATCTGGCAGTACTTCATATTAAGGCAAAAGATCTTCCTGTGGCTACTCTGGGAGATTCGGATAAACTCGAAGTTGGCGAGTGGGCGATTGCGATCGGAAGCCCCTTTGGCTTGGAGCACACGGTTACGGTCGGCGTGATCAGCGCCAAAGGACGGTCCGGACTTGGAACGGGGACTTACGAAGACTTCGTCCAGACGGATGCCTCCATCAACCCGGGCAACAGTGGCGGTCCGCTCTGTAATATCGACGGCGAAGTGGTCGGAATCAATGCCATGATCATCCAGCCCGGAACAGGGATCGGTTTTGCCATCCCTATTAATATGGCAAAGCAGATATTGAACGATCTCATCAAAACAGGCAAGGTCGTTCGTCCCTGGTTGGGAATCAGCGTCCAGGATATCACGCCCGAGATGATGGAACACTTCAAACTGAAGGAGAAGGAGGGGGTGCTCGTCGGTCAGATCTATTCAGATACCGGCGCTGAAAAGGCAGGATTGGCATCCGGTGATATCATTAAAGCGGTGGATGACAAGCCGGTTAAAAATGTGAGCGAACTGGTCAAAGAGATCCAGAAGAAAAAAGTCGGCCAGAAAGTGAAATTGTCCATTTTGAGGGATGGAAAGGCAGTGACGATTGAGGTCACCACTTCTGCCATGCCCGACAAGGCCGAATTGCAAAAGGAGAAGGAAGGAGAGGAAAAAATAGGGGCAAGGCTTCAGGAACTGACACCTCAGCTGGCGAATCGCTATAAAATTAGTGGAGTCAAACAGGGTTTGGTTGTCACTGGAGTGGAAGACGGAAGTCTCGCCGACGAAATTGGTCTCAAGGAAGGGGATGTGATTCTCGAGATCAACCGGAAGAAGATCGAGTCATTGAAGGATTTTGAAAAGGCGATGAAAGACGCCAATCCTGAAAAAGGAATTCTCTTTCACCTCCATCGAA
>VGSD01000234.1 GCA_016875155.1 Deltaproteobacteria bacterium
CAAGCGGATCTTCAGCAGCGATTTCAGGGTAAAAACCTGGAAATCCGGCGAGTGGAAGTGGTTGGCCCAAAAGTGGGAAAAGATTTGAAGGCCAAGGCTCTCTGGGCGGTGTCTCTCTCTTTTATCGCCATCCTCATTTACGTGGCATGGAGATTCAGGCAAATCTCTTTCGGATTGGGAGGAATTGCCGCCCTGGTCCACGACATCATTATCGCATACGGAGCCATATCCATTTTCGACCTTGAATATTCCCTGCCCCTGATGGCTGTTATCCTGACGATCATCGGATTCTCGATCAATGATACCATTGTCATCTTCGATCGGGTTCGGGAGGATGTCAAGAAATACAGGAAAGAGAACCTCGAAACGATCTTTAACACCGCCATCAACGAGACTCTCGGACGGACGATCCTCACATCGGGAACCGTGATGATGGTTGTACTGATTCTCTTCTTTTTCGGAGGGCCAGTAATTCACGATTTTGCCCTGACACTCATCGTGGGTCTCATTTCCGGAACCTATTCTACAATCTATGTAGCTAGCCCCGTCGTACTGTTCTGGGATAAACAGTTTAGCAGGAAGAAGAAACGTTAGATATTCATCCCCGCTCCTCATCCTCGTGTGAGTGAAAGCAAGAGATAGAGAAAAAGGTAACTTCTTGACAGTTACGTTTCGAATGTCTTAAACTAAAACGCTAATTAAGGTGATTTTATGAAGACCTATCAGGCTAAAAAAGAAGAAGTGGAACATCAGTGGTATCTTGTCGATGCAGAAGGGAAAGTCTTAGGAAGATTGGCGACTGAACTGGCTAACATCCTGAGGGGAAAAAAGAAACCGATTTATACTCCCCATGTGGATACGGGTGATTTTGTCATTGTCGTCAATGCCGGGAAAGTGGCTTTGACCGGAAAGAAAATGAAGGATAAGATTTACTATCATCACACAGGGCATCCGGGTGGGATCAGGGAGATGAACGCTGAAAAGTTGTTAGCCAAGAAACCCACTGAAATGATCCGGATCGCTGTGAAAGGGATGTTGCCTAAGACCAGTCTGGGCCGTCAGATGATACGAAAATTGAAGATCTATGCAGGGGCCAAACATCCCCATGAAGCCCAGAAACCCATTTCACTTCAGGTTTAATACCGAATAAATAAACGAATGGAAACGAATGAAACGAACTTTTCGCTAAATTTGCTGTCATTCGGATAATTCGGATATTTTAAAAAGGAGAAAAAAGTGTCAGAACCCATCTATGCCACAGGAAAGAGAAAGACCTCGATTGCCCGGATCTGGTTGGAACCGGGGGAGGGGAAATTTGTCGTTAACGAAAGGGCTCTGAAGGAGTATTTTGGTCGGGAGACCTGCGAGATGGTCATCATGCAGCCCTTTGATCTGACAGGGACCCGGAATCAATTCAATGTGAAAGCCAACGTCCATGGTGGAGGGATTGCTGGTCAATCCGAAGCGGTCCGGCATGGGATCTCAAAAGCCCTGCTCCAAGTCAAGGCGGAGTTTAAAGATGCCCTGAAAAAGGCTGGTCTTCTGACAAGGGATTCGAGGATTAAAGAGCGTAAGAAGTACGGATTGAGAGGAGCTCGAAGAAGACCTCAATACTCAAAACGTTAATTCCATGATCCTACGGATTTAAAGGAAAGGGGAGGTCTTTATGCCTCCCCTTTTTTATTGAGTTTCCTGCTGTTGTTTCCACAGTGGCCTCTTGACAATATACAAAGATTGTATGTATATTGATGGTGATGGGAGGGATGACGATGAAATCGAGCACAGTCAATATCTCTTTCAATGATGATCTCCTGAAGCAGATCGATCGGGTGGCAGAAGAAGAATCCCGGTCGCGTTCCGAGTTGATCCGGGAGGCGGCACGAGGCTACATTGAACGCAGGCATCGCTGGAGGCAGATATTTCATTCGGGCAAGATGAAAACCGCCGAGCAAGGGATGGTAGAATCCGATATCGAATCTGAAATTGCAGCCTATCGCAGAGAGAAGAAAAAATAGTGGTCAGGGTAGTTTTGGATACGAACGTTCTGATCTCCGCCATTCTTTTTGGAGGCAAACCCAGACGAGTTCTGGAGAAGGTCATCCGTGGAGAAATCCAACTCTGCCTATCAGAACCCATTCTGGAAGAGTTGAGAGGAGTCTTGCGAAGGCCTAAGTTTGACTACTCCCCTGAAGCGGTTCAGGTTATCCTCGCAGAACTTATTGCCATTTCGGATTTTGTAAACCCTTCGAAAACCCTATGTGTGGTTTCGGAAGATGCGGAGGACAATAGAATCCTGGAATGTGCGGTGGAAGGCGGAGCAAGTTACATTGTTACCGGAGATGTTCATCTGTTGAAGTTAGGCGGATATCGGGATATAAAGATACTCAACGCGAATGCGTTTTTAGATAAAATTTCTTCAGAAAAATAGGAAAGGAAGACGGATGAAAACAAAAGTGGCCATTATTGGAGCAACAGGGTACACAGGGGCAGAACTTCTGCGTCTTCTTCTTCATCACCCTGAGGTGGAGGTGACGGCGCTGACCTCTCAAAAATATGCAGGCCTTCCGATTGGACAGGTCTTTCCATCCTTAATGAAAGCCCTCCAGATAACATGTGAGGAGCTCAACATAGAGCAGATATCAAAGAAAGCAGATCTGATCTTTACAGCGCTTCCCCATAAGACTGCGATGGAAACAGTCCCTCTATTTTATCGGTCAGGCAAACGAGTGGTTGACCTGAGCGCTGATTTTCGATTGAAGGACGCTTCGGTTTATGAACGCTGGTATCAGAAGCATATTGCTTCCGATCTTCTTGGCGAGTCCGTCTACGGACTTCCGGAACTCCATCGGGATAAAATCCGAGGCGCTAAGATTGTGGGCAACCCAGGTTGCTATCCTACTGGGGCATTGATTGGTTTAGCGCCTTTATTGAAGGGTGGACTGGTTTCCCACGAAGGTATTGTTGTTGATTCCAAGTCGGGAGTCAGCGGTGCGGGAAGGGATGTGGTCCTGGAATCGCTTTTCTGTGAGGTGAATGAGGGAGTCAAGGCGTATAAGATCTTTGCACACCGACACACTCCTGAGATTGAGCAAGAGTTGAGTTTACTGGGTCAGAGAAAGATTGCAGTCACCTTCGTCCCCCATCTTATTCCGATGGACCGAGGAATTCTAAGTTCCATCTATGTCCAGTTGACAAAGAAGATGAAAACTGAAGAACTCTTAAATGCTTTTCAGGAATGTTATGAAGGGGAACCTTTTGTCCGAATTTATCCGAAGGGGAAACTTCCTAACACCAAAGATGTAAGGGGTTCCAATTTTTGTGATATTGGGCTGGTGGTCAGTGAGCCCGGTGATCGTGCTGTGATCGTCACAGCCATAGATAATCTGGTCAAGGGGGCATCCGGCGAAGCCATTCAGAACATGAATATCATGCTGGGATATCCCGAAACCATGGGCCTTGAAGTTATCCCGCTGGCTCCTTAAGTGCCTTTCTTAAAATCTGGATGGGGTGCAAGACGTTCAGGCCGGTTAAATGGCGGATCTGCATGCGGCACCCCTCACAGTCCGTGAGGACGACATCAGGTTTTAACTTGTCAATCGCTTCTTTTAGGTCCTTCCCAATTTCCTGAGAGATCTCGTATTTTTCCCTTTTAAAGCCGAAGGTCCCTCCAAGTCCGCAACAGTCCGCCTCAATATTTTCAATCTCTAACCGAGGAATGAGCCGTAGAATTTCAAGGGCAGGCAAGCCAATTCCAAGAGACCTGAGATGGCAGGGAGCAAAATAAGCAACTTTTATTGGAAGCTCTATGAATTGAACCTTGAGGTCTCCTTTTTCATTCAGGTTTTTTAAAAACTCGAAGAGATCGAAAAGATGTTCGGCTACTTCTTCCGACCCTGGAATATTTAACAGTCGGTTATATTCATGCCTGATCATATGGCCGCAACTGGTCGAAGAGTAGATCATTTCAGTTCCTGAGCGAATTGTCTCCAAGAGGGAAGGGACATTTTTCAATCCCATCTCTCTTGCTCCCTTGAAATCTCCATTTCCGAGCATGGGAAGACCGCAGCATTCCTGAGGCGGGAGAAAGACCTCAAAGCCGTTTGCCTCAAGGACTTGCACCATTGCCTTTCCGACTTCGACTTCATTCGTATTGATATAGCAACCGTAAAAATAAGCAACCTTTCTCTCCCCTTTTGGTGGATGCTCTCTAAACCATTGTCTGAACGTGGGAGACTGGTAGGCGGGCAGTTCCCTTCTTTTGTCGATGTCTAAAAGATGATCCGCAAGCCATTTGACCATCCGGTTCTTTAAAAGAAAATTGGTGATGATAGATAGGAACGATGCCATTCTGGAAAAGAGGTAGGTATGGGTGAGGAGCCAATCACGAAGAGGCCTGCCCTTTTCGTCAAGATATTTTGCCTTGGCCATGAGGTTCAGTTCCGAAATGGGGACACCGGAAGAACAGGCTAGATCGCAGAGGTGGCAGCCAATGCAGAGATCAATCCATTTATCCACAGAGGGATCTCCGGGTTTTCGAAATCGCTCTGCCCCTGGCCCTGCGTGCTTTGGACCCGGGAAAAGGGGGGTCACCCGTGAAACCGGACAGACCGCCATGCAGTTCGCACAACGGATACAAACATCCGCATTGGTTTTGGGCCAAGTTTTTTGGTTCATACTTTTTGTATAGTAACTCCCCCCGCCCCCTCTTAATTTAAGAGGGGGTTGGAGGAGTTATGATATTGGTGCTTGGAATTTGGTTATAGCTTCATTGCATTCCTTGCTGCCCAATAGCCTGTTGTAATCTCGATTCCTTCTCGTGATTTCTCATTGACACAGTGATGCCCTGACAGGATTGTACCTGCCACCCAGACATTTTCAAAAATAGGTTTCCCATTTTCATCAATGGGATGGAGAGAGGCATCCGTTAAGATTCCATAGCCGTGGATGGAATGTTGAGCGAAGAAGGATTTCCCAAACCATTCCTCCTGTGATCCGATGTAAGAGACCGGTAGATTGAAAAGAGGTTCCACTATCCTTTCCCGGTCAGCTAACAATCCTCCACCTATAAAACGGCCGGTGGCGAGGATAAAGTGATCAGCAGAGTAAGAATTTGTTACAGGAGGATGAAAGACTTCAATTTTCTCAAAGTGATTCTTTCTCGGAATGGCTTTAGATACGGAGTAGCCTGAAAGGAAGTTTCCCCCTTTTTGAATTAATTTTGCTTTAAAACGGTTAAAGATTCTCATCCCCGGGATGGAAGGT
>VGSD01000235.1 GCA_016875155.1 Deltaproteobacteria bacterium
TACTCCACAGGGTTGACATCCTTTTTCAATTTGATTAAAAACCTTTATAGACAGGTGATCAGGTTATGAATGGTTTCATAATATATTCCCTCCCCCTTGATGGGGGAGGGTGAGGGTGGGGGTGAGAAAGATTTTATCCCCCCTCCCCTCGATCCCCTCCCACCAGGGGAGGGGAAGAATTCTCGGATAGGTTCGAAAAAAAGGAAGGAATATGGGTAAAAACCTCAAATTGGAGAATCTCACCAAACGCTATGGAACGCTGACCGCTGTGGACCGGGTCAATCTTGAAATTGAAGAAGGGGAATTTATCTGCTTTCTTGGGCCGAGCGGCTGTGGAAAGACAACTGTCCTCAGGATGATCACCGGTTTTGAGACCGTGACCGATGGAAAAGTCCTCTTCAATGGAAAGGTGATCAACAATCTTATTCCTCAGAAGAGAGAATTCGGAATCGTTTTCCAATCTTACGCTCTCTTTCCAAATATGACCGTGGAGGAGAATATTGCCTTCGGCCTGAAGATGAGAAAGATGAATAAACAGGCAATCGGTGAGAGGGTCGACCAGATGCTCGACCTCGTCGGGCTTCGGGACTGGAGAAAACTTTTCCCAGCTCAGTTAAGCGGTGGCCAGCAGCAGAGAGTGGCCTTGGTCCGGGCGTTGGCACCCGATCCACAGGTCCTGCTTTTGGATGAGCCCCTGAGCGCACTCGATGCCAAAATCCGGGTTCGTCTCCGGGCAGAGATCAAACGCTTTCAACAGGAATTGAAGAAGACAATGATCTATGTCACCCATGACCAGGAGGAGGCTCTCTCGATTGCCGATCGGGTGGTGGTGATGGAGAAGGGCCAGTTCCGGCAGGTGGGAAAACCCATCGATATCTATAAATGCCCAAGTTCCGATTTTGTGGCCGATTTTGTAGGCACATCCAACTTTTTTAAGGGGTTACGTACGGATGACCGCGTCCAGACAGAACAATGGGAATTCACAGTTGCTCAGACAGGCTCTTCCTACCAGGAGAAGGTGATTCTTGCTATCCGACCTGAGAAAATTGAGGTTTTTCGACCTGGGGAGCCAACACATCATTTGGTTCTCTCCAATCTGATTCCTGGAAGAATCGATGTCGTCACTTTCCTTGGAGCGGCTGTTCGATTGGTCGTCAATATCGATGGGGAGGAAGTGATTTCAGATATCATTGAGAAATCTTTTGAGCAGAGGGGATTCAAACAGGGGGATGAAATCCTCCTCTACTTTCCTCCTGAAAGCTTTCTCGTCTATCCGGAGACTGAGTCATGATCGCAAGCAAAGGGGGGAGAGGCAGTCAGGCTCCAAAGATTTAGAATGCGGGTCTTTTAGATTATGGGAAATCGGCGCTTGTATAAAATCGAAAGTCTTCATATTCTTGGCGTGCCTCATTCCAAATGGTTAAAGGTTACCGCTCTAAATCTTTTTCCCCCGACTGCCTCTCCCCCCTTTCGAAAAATCGGTTTTCTCATAATAAGACACAGCCCTCCAGCAGGGGAGGATTTGGCATGAACCGACCTAAAATAAATCATTCCTACCCAGTTTCATCCTCCTTTTCATGGCTCGCCATAAGTCCGGACAAACTCATCACGGGTGTGGCCTCTATCTTCTTCCTGGCGGTTCTCGTCTTTTTTCTTCTCTATCCGGTCATCGATATTTGCCGGCTCAGTTTCTTAAAAGAAGGAAAACTGACCTTGGAAAACTATGCGGCCTATTTTTCCAGCCCAAGGATCTTTAGATCGTTTACCAATAGCATCTATGTTTCCATCATCACGATGATCATTACCACGGTGACAGCCTTCTTTTTCGCCTATGGATTGACCCGGACGACGATGCCGGGTAAAGGGATTGTCTATACCATCTCCACTTTTCCCCTGATTGCCCCAACCATCATACAGGCGTTGGCCCTCATTCTCCTTTTTGGAAGAAACGGTTTGATCACCCGGTATCTCCTTGGCACAAGCTGGAACATCTATGGAGCCACAGGCATCATCGTGGGAGAATGTCTCTACTGTTTTCCCAATGCGCTCTTCATCCTCTACACCACTCTGTCTGCGGTGGACACCCGGTTGGATGAGGCGGCCCAAAGCCTGGGAGCCTCTGCACTCAAGACCTTCTGGAAGGTGACCCTTCCTTCGGCCAAGTATGGAATCGCAAGCGCAGCAGCACTGACGTTCAACCTCACCATCACCGATTTCGGAATCCCTGTGGTGATCGGAGGAAATTACTCTGTGCTGGCCACCGAGATTGTTTCACAAGTCTTCGGGCTCCAGCGTTTCGACCTGGGGGCAACCATCAGCGTCATTCTCCTCGTTCCTTCCATCAGCGCCTTTGTCATCAACTATTACTTGACGAGAAAGAGCTATGCCTTGATCAGTGGTCAGGCAAGGCCTTTTCTGCACCCCTCCCGGCCTCTCAAGAAGTGGGGATTCACCATCTATTGCGGGTTCATCTGCCTCTGCATCCTCGTCGTCTTTGCCACTGTGTTTTTGGGATCATTTGTGAAGACATGGCCATACGATTTTTCTCTCACCCTCAGACATTTCGACTTCCCATCGCTGGGTGCCCATGCCCCTCTCTGGACAAACTTCTGGACCTCGGTCCTGTCCGAAAGTACATTTCGAACGATGATCGCTTATAAATATGCGCCGATCTGGACCAGCCTTCTCGTTTCCATCGTCGTTGCCGTTGCCGGCGCCTCTCTGACATTGCTCGCAGGGTATATCATTGAGAAGAAGAAACCAAGAGGAGAACAGATCCTCTACACGCTGAGCGTTTTGCCAGCGGCCATCCCCGGTGTTGTGATGGGACTCGGATATGTCCTGGCCTTTAACAAACCTTACTTTTTCATTTACGGGACGATCTGGATCATCATCATCAACGTCATTATCTGTAATTTCACCCTGGGGGTGCTAACCAGCATTGCCAATCTGAAACAGATCGACAAATCGATTGAGGAGGCGGCCGTCAGCCTCGGGGCAGGGCCCATTTCGACTTTTACGAGGGTGGTCTTTCCCCTTTCGAGAGTGGCCTTCCTCTCCACTGCTACCTTCTTCTTCATGAGGGCGATGACGACGATCAGCGCCGTGATCTTTCTCATCTCCGCAACGATCAAACTGGCGGCCATTGAAATCATCTTCCTGGATGTGGATGGCCGGACTGCCAGCGCCAATGCGATGTGTACAGTTGTGGTTGCCATTGTGATCGGTGCGCTTCTCGTCATGCGACTGGTGACGGGCCGCTCTGGATTGAGCGGGATGGTTTCATCGAAGTGATTGCCCTGGGTCAGTAGAGGGCCTTCGGGAACCATGAGAACAGTCTGTAGATAAGGGTTAAGGTTACGGTTACGAAGCCCCTGCCTACCGGCAGGCAGGCGTTTCGTAATTGGGTAGCGGTTACGTAAAAAGAGTTAAAGACGATGAACGTAGCCTTTTATTAACGATACGGGCCTCGTTACCGTTGAAGGAACTTCTTATTTTCTAAAGGAAAGAGAGACGATTCGTGCCAGAGACATTCCACCTTGATCCGGGCATTCCCAAGTATCTGCAGATCAGCCACTGGCTGATGGAGATGATCGAAAAGGGGCGCTATGCGGTGAACGACAAGCTGCCATCGGAGTCGAAATTGGCAGAGCTGTTCCAGGTCAATCGCAATACAGTCCGGCAGGCGATTTCCGACCTGGTTACCCGTGGGGTCATCCAGAAGCGAAACGGTGTGGGCTCTTTTGTCATGAGCCAGACGGTCCAACCTGTTAAGTATACCCTCCAGCACATCTCCAGTTTTACAGATGATATGATCCATATGGGGATTTCCCCGAAGACCCGGCTCCTCAGCCAGTCCGTGATCGAAGCACCTGCGAATGTGGCAGAGAAACTGATGCTGGGTAAAGAGAGGCTGGTCATTCTCACAGAACGGCTCCGGATGGGAAACGACATTCCCCTGGTGATTGAACGGAGCTATCTTCCCCATAAGGAGTATAAAGCTATTTTAAAGATGAGGCTGACTGGTTCTCTCTACCATCTCCTGACCAAAAAGTTCCATGTGAAGCTTCACCGGTCGATTCAGACCTTCCGCGCCATTCTTCTCTCCAATGAGGATGCCAAATTATTTGGGGTTCCTCCCCAATCGCCAGGGATCTTTCTTGAAAGCGTGATCTACGATTCAAAGAACATCCCAGTGGAGGTTCTCCATGCCTTTCACCGCGGGGATAAATATATCTTCGAGGTGGAATCAGGGAAATACCGGTATGATTTGAAGGGGTGAAAGAATCCCCCCCTGATTACACAGATTTCAAAAAAATGATTTCACAGATTTCCCTTTAAGTTTCCTGTATTTTAATCGATGTAATCGTTTCATAATCGGTGTCATCAGAGGTTTCTGGACTTTTCGGAAACCTCAAAAATAAGGCTTGACAAATTTTTTTTTCCTTGTTACCTGTATAGATAGGTAGTTAGGTTGATCCATCTCAGGTTAAGGCTGAGATTTAGGTTGAGGGAATAGATTTAACTTCTAAGCCTAAACCTTAACCTAAACCTGATTTAAATATTATTTGCTGAAGGAGGATTTATGAGCGATTTAAAGCGTTATCTTGTACCCTGGATTGATCAGATCAAGCCCTATGATACCGAAGACCTAGTGGTCGCCTGGTCCAAACCGGAGCTCAAACGGATGATGATCAATGAGAATCCGATCGTCCCCTCGGAGAAGATCGTTCAGGCCATCACCGAGGCAGCCAAGTTGGGGAACCGTTACCCTGACAGTGGACCACGTGTTCGGGCAAAGATTGCCAAACAGTACGACCTCGGACCGGAGAATGTCTATATCAGCCACGGCTCTTCGGAGATCATCGATATCGTGATGAGGCTCTTTGTTACCCCTGGAGACGAAGTGCTTCTTCCCAATCCCACGTTCTCCCTTTATGGCATTCGAGCCAAAACTGTGGGAGGAAGTGTGGTGACGGTGGACCAAAGATCTGACCTCCAGTATGACGTTCCGGCGATGTTACGCGCTGTTACTCCCCGTACCAAATTGATCATCGTCTGCACTCCCAACAATCCCACAGGAGATTTCATTCCAGACGATGACTTGATGAAGATTGTTGAGCTCGGCATTCCAACCATGATCGATGAGGCTTATCTGGAGTATCATCCAGAACATGAATCAAAAGCTCCTCTGATCAGAAACTATAACCATATCATCGTCGCCCACACCTTTTCCAAGGCCTATGGAATGGCAGGAATTCG
>VGSD01000236.1 GCA_016875155.1 Deltaproteobacteria bacterium
CTTCTTCATAAAACCTCCCTGTTAAAACTCATTTCAAATTGCAAAATTAGCAATTAGCATTTTAAATTTGTTTTTATTTTTGCAATGCTAATTTTGTATTGCTAACTTTGCAATGATTTTTAAAATAGTCTTTCCACGGCTTCTCCAACCGTGCTTACACCGATCAATTCGATCCCTTTGATCCCTCTCACTTTCTCTTGATTGGGCGCTGGCAGAAGGACTCGTTTAAATCCTAACCTCACTGCTTCTTTCACTCTGACCTCTGATTGGTTCACTCCCCTCACTTCTCCTCCCAATCCCACTTCTCCAAAAACAATCATTTCAGGATCAATCACTTTGTTCCTAAAACTTGACCCTATTGCAGCGATGATACCTAAATCAGCGCCGGGTTCCTCCACCTTCAATCCACCGGCGATGTTTAAAAAAATATCATGATTAAACAGGTGAACCCCCAGCCTCTTCTCCATCACAGCGACTAAAAGCGATACCCGCTGGCTATCGATCCCCTGAGCCATTCGCCGTGGAACGCCCAGGTTTGTAGGAACGACCAGCGCCTGAAGTTCAATAAGAATAGGCCTGGAACCTTCGATGCTGGGCATGACCACCGAACCAGAGGCAGGTTGGGTTCGCTCTGAAAGAAAAAATTCCGAAGGGTTGATCACCTCTACCAGTCCTGAGTCTTTCATCTCAAAAACGCCAATCTCATTGGTGGAACCGAAACGGTTTTTCACCGCTCTCAATATCCGGAAGGCATGATTGGCTTCCCCCTCGATATAGAGAACGGTATCCACCATATGTTCCAGGACTTTGGGGCCTGCAATAAAACCCTCTTTCGTCACATGACCAATGAGAAAGATGGGAATGGACAGATGTTTTGCCAGATAAAGCAACCGGCTCGATGCCTCTCTGACCTGGGTGATCGACCCCGGCGTTGAAGGAAGGTCAGAGGAGTAGATCGTCTGGATGGAATCGACCACCACGGTTAAAGGTTTGAGCGCCTGGATGTCCTGAAGGATCTTCTCCAGAGACGTCTCCGAGACCACAAAGAGGTGATCCGAGGAAATTCCCAGACGGTCTGCCCTCATTTTGGTCTGCTGAAGCGATTCCTCTCCGGAGACATAAAGGACCTTCTTTCCAGCGGATGCCAGGTGGCCCATCATCTGAAGAAGAAGGGTGGACTTCCCAATCCCTGGATCGCCTCCGACCAGGATCACCGATCCAAAGACAATCCCTCCCCCTAAAACCCGATCGAATTCTCCGATCCCGATTCGGAATCTGCCTTCCTCCTTGCCAACAATCTCAGTGATGGCTGTAGGGACAGCCCCGGCCTCAAATCCAAGGAGATCCCGTTCAGGAGCTTTCTCTTCAATCACCCTCTCTTCAACAAAGGTGTTCCATTCCTGACAGCCGGGGCATTTTCCAAGCCATTTTGGGGCCTGATATCCGCAGGTCTGACAGACGAATTGTGTCTTAGCTTTGGCCATAAGTTTGATTAAGTCTGACGGTTAAGGTAACGAGGCTCGTATCGTAAATAGAAGGCTACGTCTATCGTCCACAAATTATTTAAACGTCACCGTAACCGATAACCGAAACGCCTGCCTGCCGGTAGGCAGGGGCTTCGTAACCATAACCTTAACCGATTGACCATAGACCGATCGGGAAAGCATTTCTGACCAGTGGCCTCATTCGTTTCAAAGGACGGTAAATCAAAACCGAAGGCATTGTAGCAGAAAGGATTCTGGAGGTCAAAAAATAATATCTAAATTGAGCGATTTTTTACCCTTCACAAGGGGGGCGGGGAGGCCGAAAAGCCTTTTAGAGCGATTACCTTTGATAGATTGAATCGACAATGAGGCCGGTTCAATGACCACCCTTTTGGTGAAAGTTTAAGGTGAATTGCCCAACCTTATAACGCATCGCATTCTAAAAGGGTTTGAGGCGTCTCTGCCCCTCTTGTGAAATAGGGTGAATCGCTCAATTTAGGTAGTGGATGAGAGGAATCAATATCTGAAGAGAGCCGCCCCCCAGGTCAAACCAGCGCCAAAAGAACTGACCAGGACGAGATCGCCTTTCCGGATCTTACCGCTTCGGACCGCCTCATCAAAGGCGACGGGAATGGTAGCTGCTGAGGTGTTGCCATACTTATGGACAGTGATGATCACCTTTTCAGTGGGAATTCCCAACTTTTCTGCCACAGCGTCCATAATCCGGATATTGGCCTGGTGGGGAATGAACCAGTCGATCTCATCGCTCGTGATCCCCTGTTGGGCCATGATCTTTCGGGATGAATCAACCAGGGTGCGAACTGCATGTTTGAAGGTCTCGTTGCCCTGCATCCTCACATACTGAAGCCTCTGATCAATCATCTCATGAGAAGCAGGTATTCGCGAGCCTCCTCCGGGCACATGGATCAGACGCCAGAGATCTCCATCGGACTCAATATCCATTCCAAGGATCTCTCCATCATCGTTTCCATTCGAATGTCCGAGGACAACTGCACCCGCTCCATCACCAAAAAGGACGCAGGTGGAGCGATCTTGGTAATCGATCCGATTTGAGATAATCTCCCCACCCACCACCAGGGCTTTGCTATAGGAACCATCCTGCATGAATTTCTGGGCGATGGCCAACCCATAGATGAACCCTGGGCAGGCTGCATTCACATCAAAGGCAACCGCCTTCTTCGCACCCAACCGATGCTGGACCATACAACCGCAAGAGGGGCTGAGCATGTCTGCTGTCGAGGTTCCGATGATGATCAGATCCAACTCATCAGCCGAGATCCCTGACATTTGAAGAGCGGATGCGGAGGCCAGCGTGGCAAGGTCAGACATGGCCTGGCCTTTCTCGATCATCCGCCGTTCTTTTATTCCAGTCCGGGTCGTAATCCATTCATCGCTCGTGTCAATGATCTTTTCAAAATAGGAGTTCGGAACAACCCGCTCCGGGGAATAAGACCCTGTTCCCTTAATGGCAATCTTTTTCAAACACATCTCTCCCAATGAATGTTTTCCCCCACCCCATGGAATGGTCTTCTTTATATCCTATTTCCTTGAAATTTACCAGTATTAAAAAAACTGAATCTTCACCGTAGGGTATGCTTTTTAAAGAAATCCCATAACCGTTCATTCGCATCAATATCCCTGCTCGTCCTTCCGATAATCCACGCGGGCAGATATTGATCTCCTCCAGGCCAGGTATGCCCTCCTCCCTCAATCGCATAAAGAAGAACTTCGGTCTCCTGGCTACACGGACCGTAAATCTCCCGTCGGACCCGGGTGCCATCCTTTGGGTTCCTGTCCGGTTCATAGGTGATCATGGGTGATGAAGGACACTGGTTCTTCATTGTCCAGAACCGAATCGATTCTGAAACGGACAGAACCCTTCCGAACTTCCTCCCCCTCTTGAACCCGATCTCCCCACCCTCCCAGGGCACGAGGGGGTCCTCTGTTCCTGGCATCATCAATACTGAAACCGACCTCTTCGGAGCACAAACAGGGGGAAAGTGTTCTGGCAACTGGATGGCCACCACCCCGATGGCCGCTATTCGATCGGAGAGTTCACAGGCTAACCGCTGCGAAAACTGCCCGCCATTGGAAATCCCTGCTGCATAGATTCGAGTCGCATCAACATTGAGAGTTCGGATGAGGTGGTCAATCAGGGCAGATATGAAACCGACATCATCGATATTTTCCCGATGGGCACGAAAAGCCTGTAGACCCCTGCCATCGTTCCAGTGTTTCTCAATCCCATCCGGATAGAGGACGATGAAGCCCTCCCTGTCCGCAATGCGGTCAAACCCGCCGAGAGTCAGCTTCTGCATCCCCTGCCCCGTTCCTCTGCCTCCGTGAAAGAGGAAAACCACGGGGATGGGCTTTGAGGGTTCATAGGACGAGGGAATGAAAAGGGCATAGGTGCGCTCCAGCCCTCCAACCGAAATTGAATTCCTGCGGGAATGTTGAGCAAAGGAGGCTTCTGGATCAACGAGGGAGGAGAAAACAACCCAACCCACCATTAGCAACAGGGAGGAAATGTTTTTGATCTTTCTTTGACTCAATCTTCCTTCTTTGTTCTTCTTAAATCCCTTTGATCACAACATTCCCTGGCGCCTTTTCACCAGCCTCTGAAAGATTTTTCATTGATTCAGAGAGTTTTTCCGCTGGATCAGACTGAAAAACAGCATCATAGGTAAGCCCCCGGTGTTCATAGGCATCGAGGACCTCTTTTACCCTCAGGTGTTCAATCGTCCGCCCGGGTTGGAAGGTGACTTCATGTTTCGCTGTGCCTACGGTTTCAACGACCAGCCCAACCTCCATTAATTCATGTAAGAGTTGCCTCACCAGTGGAACAGGAACCTCTAATTGCTCTGCAATCTGGGAGGCGCTTAATGCTTTCTCCCCTTTAGAAAATTTTTGAGTTAACAGGTGGAAGATCTTAAGAGCAAACCTCTTCTTGGCAGAAATACTGACCCGGGAATAGTCCGGTTGAAACCCGAAGGTTTCATAATACTCGCTGGCATGCGAAACTTCGGCTCCGAAAAGGACGATCATCCAGCTCATCTGAAGCATCGCGAGGAAAAGCGGCAGGGCCGCAAAGCTGCCGTAAATGGCGCCGTAACTGGCAGCTCCGATCTGAAATTTAATATAGATCCATTGAACGAGCTGAAGGATCGTCCCAGCAGAAATCCCTCCCACGATGGCCGCCCTGAGAGGGATTCGGGTATTGGGCATGACCAGGTAGACCATGGTCAACAGGGCCCAGATGGACACGTAGGGCAATAGATTCAACAGAAAAAAGATGACCGAACTGAAAACGCCCAGGAAGGCGATTTTTTGAAGGATCACTTTGAGCTGACTGGCTACGAGGACGGTCGCACTGCTGGCAATGACCAGAAGCACTGGAGCAAAGACCATGATGGCAATGTAATCGCTAAATTTTCTCACGAGCGTCCTCGATTTTTTAACCTCCCATATCTCATTGAGCGACCCCTCTATTTTCCCAAGGATGGAGATCACCGTCCAAAAAAGCAATACCACGCCAACGCCCGCAATCACTCCTCCCTTGGCCTGATCGAGGAGGTTGTGTGAAAACGTGAGAATCTGGTTGGTGATATCTGCCTGCCAATTCGCCTTTTCCGCCATCTGAAGGATCTGTTTCTCGATCATCTTTTCAAGGCCAAATCCTTTTGAAATGGCGAAGGCCACGGCCACGACCGGAACGACATTGAGCAGGGAATAATAGGTCAAAACGGAG
>VGSD01000237.1 GCA_016875155.1 Deltaproteobacteria bacterium
GAAGTTTTTCCAGGCATTGTCCCAAACATTGTCTGCAACCCTGGCAGTATGATCCGGGGAGGAAGGCTTCCTTCTGCAATTCTAATTTTTCCGGTTCGGTGAGGGTCAGATCGTCCATAATAGATAGATCGGTCTCTATATGTTCGAAGGCGGTAAACCCGGCAATAACCGTATGAACGTTGGGATCCTGAAGCATCCATTTGAAAGAAGCAGGGATATTCTTGACGGTCGGTGGTTGCTGGTTAAGACCCCGTACCGCTTTCATTCCGATAATTCCAATACCCGTCTGAGAGGCTCTGGCAATTGCCTTTCTCACTTCCTGATAATGTTTCTGTTTGAAGGTATAGGCTGTCAGAATGACATCATGGAGCTTTGAATCGGTTACAGCGTCAATGACTTCTGGCTCGTTTGTATGTGTGGAGACACCGGTAAACCTGATTTTCCCATCTTTTTTTGCCTGGTCGAATGCTTTCAGGATAGGTTCATACATGACCGATTCTTTTCTGGATACCCCATGTTGAAGGAGGATATCCACATAGTCAATGCCCAACCGCTTCAAACTGATATCGAGTCTCTTAAGAAATTCTTCGGTCGTTGCTCCTTCTTGATAGAGCCCTGTCGCTCGATTCTGAGGGAGATTTATTTTGGTGGTAATGTAGTATGATTCTCTTGGGCGCCCTTTAATGACCTCTCCGACCGTTTGCTCATTTCGGCCCTGCATATAGCCGTGAGCCGTGTCCAGGAGTAAAATCCCAGAATCCAAAGCCGTCCGGATGATATTGGGATTGTCGGTGAGCATGACGCCCATATTGATGACAGGAAGCTTCAGACCTGTTTTCCCGAGAGTTCGGTAGATCATCTTCCTTTCTTTTCCTTTGGCCTCGACAGTTCTTACGTCCTGTTTGATGTCAAGTTGAGGAAGAAAAAAGAGTCCGCCAAACCCCGCCAGTGTTGACTTCATGAAATCCCTTCTGTCAATTAGCTTCTTCAGCATGTCTCCTGCCTTTCTCCCCCTAACATTAGACATTGTAGATCACTTTAGTCACTTGTCACTTTTTTAGTAATCTTTCCTCAAAAAGCTTGAGATACCTTAAACGAAGAGAAGCCTCATTAAGATTAAGTATGCCACAGATGTATCTCCCTCGCCACTGAAGCTCAATTTCTCCGTGGTGGGGGTCGGAGAGGATATAACGCCCCTCTGTTATCTCCTTCCTTGGACTCTTGATCGCCTGGAGATACTTTTCAATCATGTCCCTGCATTCGTCTTTGCTTCTTCCCTCGATGATAAATAATTTGAAATTCTTGCCTTGAAGTCCGTAATCGGCAGTGAAGCCGGATTGAAAGAAAGCATAGCCCAATAAGTTTTTAGAGATGAACATCTCTGAATTCTTTTTTTTCCCCTCCACTGGAAAAGAGGATAAAATTGCAGGGAAGGATCCCTTCGGGCCTAAATTTTCTGCCACTTTTTTTGCAAAGGCAATCAGCACGTCCTGATCCTCTGGTCCGGTATTTACAGCGCTTATCTTTACGTAGTAAGGGCCTGTCAGAAAATTGAGGAATCCTTTTTCGTAATACGCCTGCACACCGATATCGAGGAACTTGGCTCCGGAAAGGCGCTCTTGGCTGTAAATTCCAAAGGCAAGAAGAGGAGTTTTTTGGCGATAAACATCAACGGTCACTGAGGCTTTCTTTTCGTTCTGGTATTCTACAACCTTCAATTCCTCAAAATCATACGTTAGATAGAGATCCGCCGCCCCGTTGATATATTCGTAAAGATTTTTTGGATTAAAAGTGTCGACCTCCCCGGACTGCTTCCATCCAGCCATTTCTGGAAATGCGAAATCCTTTGATTCTGCAACTGGAATCGATAAAAAAATAATTAACCCTAAGATTAAGGAGGTGGTTCTTATCATTTTACCCCGTTAGAAAGCCCCACAGCTCTGCTGCGGGGATGGTGGTTGTTTCCTTTTCAGCGAACACGGGGTTTCATGCCCCGTGTGAGCTTTCCCGTTAGAAAGTTGAAAACTTTCTAACGGGGTTTACTTCCTTTCCTTTAAATGGATTCTGGAAAATGGCAGGGATGTCTCTTTCCCAATTCGCCCAATTATAACCCCTTTTTGAAATAAACAAAAAATACCCCCATTTAACGAAGGGGGTATTTTTGTTCAATGAGGAACGATAGACCGGAAGGTTCAACTTCCCAATATCTCTTTATGGGTTCCAATCCCTGTAATGATGATACTGGATTCACTCCGGATATAAGTTGCTCTATAGTTTATGGACACGCTAAAGGCCCATTGATCTGTGCCTACCAGTTTTTCATTTCTCAAACTTGGATAAGAAGGATCCTTAATGAGTTTTTCAATCTGTTCCCAGAATTTTATTCTGATCTCCTTTGGAAGGTCATTCAGCCGCTTAATCACTGTGTCTGGGAGTACAATCTTAATCGCCAAATTCTTTTTTCGCCTCTTTCACCGTTTTAAAAACCTTCATCTTCCCCTTCTCAATGTCTTGTATGGATTGAGCAGTCTGTTCCTGCCATTCTTTGCTCCAGAACCAGGCCTGGTCTCTTGGAACTTCTAATACGGGTCGGATCACAATCTCCCCCTCCCGAACATCTACTTCCACCCGCTCTCCAACCTTTAATGGAATTTTATCCCTGACATCTTCAGGAATGGTGACCTGATACTTTTCCCTCACTTTAACGGTGGTTGGCATAACTGTTCACTCCTTCTGTATTACTGTATTACTTTCATTACAATCTTACAAAATTATCCCTTCCTTGTCAAGGTACCATTGGGTACGGGTTCTGACTTCGGGCTGTTGAGTAAGACCTTAAATTTGAACACCTGCCTAATTCTCTTTATTTCTTTTCAGTGGGGTAACCCGCTTTAAGCCATTCCTCCCAGCCTCCCTTGAGGGCGTATACTTTGGTAAATCCTGACCTCATAAATATACGGGCAATTGGAACACTTGCTTCTTCATTTGGTGAAGCGCAATAAAAAACAATGGTCTTATCTTGTCATTAGGGAGTTCGGAGGAAGGGATATGTCCCCATTTCAAACCAGGTCCCATTATTGCATCAGATGCTCGATCAGCCCCTTTAATCTTGAAATCACTAAACATATAGTCTCTTCTAAGACGCACATCTACTAAGACCAAATCAGGTTTGCCTAACATTGCCTTAAGTTCATCCTTTGTTATCATTGGAACATCGGCAGATAAGGCAAAAGTAGTGAATAAACCGATGATCAAAGAAATGAGCATTAAAATCATCAATAATTTCTTGTTCATAATTACCACTCTTTTAAATGAAAGAGATCTCGTCAGAAAAAATAAAGCCTGGCCTCTTTTTTTGAGCGCCAGGCTTTTTATTCTTGCCCACCTCTTTCTCCCCCACCGCAGTGGTTAAACCTTCAGTCCAGAAACAGTTGTTTGTTTAAGGAATCACATTTAAGGCCCTTTCATCCGATGTATGAGATACCTGCCAATATGCTTGCTTCATAGCGAATTCAAAAGAATTGTCAAGATTTTTTCATTGAGATTTCCGATGTTTGTCCTCAGGGGCTTCAGCGCACGTGCACATCCATTAAAAAATTGCCATAAAATCAAATTTTTGGTATAAAGAGTTTAATTTAAATCGCTCCATACTTTTTCGTCCTTCACCTCAACTCCGGGGGAAAGGGCAGATGGAGAGGGGCCGGAGGTCAAGTATGACAAGAGAAGAATTACTGGCTCGAATAACCGTTGATCCCAAGGTGTGCACCGGGAAACCCTGTATCCGGGGAACCCGAATCTACATTTCGATCATCCTGGATGGCCTAGCTGAGGGATTAACCCCGGAGGAGATCATCGACCATTACCCTTCCCTGAACATTGATGATATCCGGGCGGCAGTGGCCTACGCGGCAGAGCTCACACGGGAAAATGTCTGGAAAATCAGCGCCTAATGAAAATCAAACTCGACGAGAATATTTCGCGCCATTTGAAGCCACATCTTCAGCAAGCAGGACATGATGTCTTCACTGTTGCGGAGGAAGGCTTGACAGGAAAGTCCGATGTTGAAGTCGGAGCTTCTGCAAAATCCGAAGGATTAATACTTTTTACCCTTGACCTTGAATTTGCAGACCTCCGGAAATTTCCCCCTGGAACCCATCCGGGCATTGTTTTATTTCGACCTCTAAGCATGGGTCCCTTGGCTACAAACCGTTTCATTATCAATTTTGTTAAAGAAACGGATATGACTGTCCTATCAGGATGTACTGTCATCGTTGATCCTACGCGTGTCCGGATCAGACGTCCGCCTCTGGACACAGATACTCCAGAATGGGAGGAGATACCCGAATGATATTGTGCTGGAGGTTATTTGTGCGAATTGGTCCGGTCGAGTTAGTCCCGTTTGCTGTCAAATAGTTGATCCAATGACTTCTCGTTATATTCCTTGATCATGACGGCCTCATCCGCCGGCGGTTAAGAGCTAATCGGGGGAAAGTCCCCTTGGATTTTTTTAGCCTTGACAACTAAACAAATGTATAGTAGTATGAAACCAGTTCGGAGTTGGGAGTTAGGAGTTCGGAGCGAAACCCTAAAAACAAAACCTGAACCAAAAGAGGGAATGATGGAACTGACGGAGCGGCAGAGAGAGATTTTCGAGTTCATCCAGGGGTTTATCAGGGAGAAGGGCTATCCTCCTTCGATAAGAGAGATCGGCGAGCATTTCCATATTTACCCAAGGGCTGTCTTCGACCACCTCAAGGCGCTGGAGAGAAAGGGCTATCTGAAACGGCAAAGCACAATGTCCAGAGGTATTGAGATACGCGTCTTTGAGGAAGATAGACTCCGGAAGGGGGGCAGACCGCTGATCCGGGACATTCCTGTTTTAGGCAGGGTAGCCGCAGGGAAACCTACCTTAGCCGTCGAGAATGTGGAGGGATCAATTCCACTTCCAACGGAATGGGCGAAGGGAAAGGAAACCTTTCTCCTGAAAGTGAAGGGCGACAGCATGTCCCCTTATATCCTTCCGGGCGATTATGTGATCGTTCGGTCACAACCTTCGGCTGAGAACGGAGATGTGGTGGTGACCCTGTTGGGTGAGGAGGCGACGGTGAAGCGGTTTTTCAAAAAGAGGGGAAAGATCGAACTGAAGCCGGACAACGAACACTGGGAGACGATCCGGATCGAAGAGAGATCAGGAGAGGTTCAGATTATCGGCAAGGTGATTGGGGTGTTTCGGAAGGTTTGAGTTTAAGGTT
>VGSD01000238.1 GCA_016875155.1 Deltaproteobacteria bacterium
CAATCGGTTGGAATCCTGTGGGTAATAAAAAAATCCTCTGTGATTGTTTCCTTTACCCATTTTTCAAATTTCCGTTCCTCTTCGAGGTTCCATCGGCGCTCCCCCACTTCCCAGACTTGACCAGCAGACTCCTTCGACGTCAAGCTGTGACAGGGAATGGAAATGAGGAAAATCAGGAGGAAAATAAAAAGAGGCATGGTTCCATCTTAGAAAGAAAGATTATAAATTGTCAACGGAGAGACGGACGAAATGCACCCGTGCTTCCTACATCTTCTGGGTGGCGGCAGGTTTTAAAGATAGAAGGGGAGGGAAGTTTTCTTCCGTCCCCTTTATTTTTAAAGAATTGTAATGACATTCCAAAACGATGTTCCGAATTCTTATCTATTGATCCAAGACCTCTTATCCATTAAAGGCCCAAGATCTTAGAAGCGGACTTACCAAGGATCATCTCTTTTTCTTGTTGAGTAAAGTTGATCTCTGTATCCGGTTCACGGAAGACCTTCACCCACTCTTTTAACGGACACATGAGATTGGGGTAGGGGGCATCGGTTGCAAACAGGATTTTTTCTGGACCTACATCGTCAATGAGATTTCGGAGCCATTGATAAAAACGCTGCTTACCCCCTTTTCTGTATGGCTTCTGCCACAGAGAAAGATCAACATAGACGTTCTTTAGCCAGCAGGCCGCCTGGGCGGCTTCTTGCCACCAACCTACATCCCCGCAGTGTGCAAAAATAAAGTTGACCTCAGGATAGCGTGCGGCTGCTGAGGCAAAGTACGCAGGCCGTGAATTCTCCCACCGCAAAGCAACCGAAGGCGCTCCACCGGTGTGTACCATCACAGGTATTTTCCATTCTGCCGCTTTTTCGTACACCCAATAACAAACCGGGTCATCGGGCATGTAGCCGACTCCGGCATGGAGTTTAAAACCCTTCATCCCCCACTCATGATATGCCTGATCACAATGCTGGGGGGCTCCCTTTCTGCGAGGATCAATCGCCATAAAAGGGATCAATCGCCCTTCATGTCTTTTAGCCGCATTCGCATATAACTTGTTCTGATCAAAGATATGGATGGGAGACTCACCGAAAAGCAATCCGTAGTCCACACCGAAAATCACGGTTTTATCCACACCTGCCCCATCCATTTCTGCGATGATATTATCTGCGTTCGGATCGGTGAGAGGCCTGACCACTTTTTCCGTAAATTCCCGATCGCTTATCTCAACATTGTAAACCTTCCGGTACATCATACTGAAACTCTTCTGAGCCCCCCGGATATAGTCGCCCTGCACGGTTCCATGAACCACCATATGCCTGTGAACATCAATAATCATGATCATCTCCTCCTGTTCCGTTTTTTTTCGATTAGATTCTTAAAATTTATATATGATAATTTCTCTCTAACATTTCGCCCCCTCACCCTCTCCCTCTCCCCGTTGGGGAGAGGGGAAGGGTGAGGGGACATTAGATTAAGTTGAACATGAAAGCTTCTTTACGATATCTTCGAGCAGTGTCCTTTTGTCCACCTTTTCTGCCTTGGTAAACGGCATGCTTTCTATGAATTCGATCCGTTCCGGGAATTGAAGCACAGACGCCTTTCTTTCTTTCAGGTAGGCAATGATTCCGTCGAAGTCCAGGCTTGTCCCAGGCTTTGGCTGAATGTAGGCACAGACCCTTTCACCCATCATTGGGTCGGGCATTGGAATGACGGCCGCCATGGCCACTCCCGGGCAACCCATGATCAAGCCCTCGATTTCCGTGGCACTGATGCTTTCGCCTCCGCGATTGATCATCTCCTTGATACGGCCTGTGATCTTAATGTTGCCAGATTCGTCCATTTTGACCACATCGCCGGTTCTGAAGAAGCCCTCTTTGTCAAAAACCAATTTATTCTCTTCGGGTGCGTTGTAGTATCCTGTGAATATACCCGGTCCTTTGATGGCCAGTTCTCCCTGAGTATTGGGCGGAAGTGTCTTCCCATTTCTGTCCACCACTTTATAGATATCGTAAGGGCAGGTGGGCTTTCCGACCGTGTGGAGAACGATTTCAGGGGGATCATCCGAACGGGTCAGGGCTGTCTGGCCTTCGGTGCCCCCATAGCCATTATAAAAGGTGCAGCCGAGTCTCTCCCAAACCCCTTTAATCAAATCAGGCTGGCTCACACCGCCTCCGCAATGCATCTTTTTTAATGAGCTCAGATCATAGCCCTTGAGTTCATCGAAATCAATTAACCTTTTGGCCAGAGTTGGCACCCATACGATGGTCGTCGCCTTCTCCTGCTGAATCGTCTGGCATATATCCTTTGAATCCGTAGAGTCCGTAAAGACTGTTTTTCCAAAGGTGAAGAGCGTTCCACCGAGGCCCTTGGTGAAGGTGAGATCATGCCCGATGGGGCCTGCCAGCAAGCAGGTGTCGTGGACATCCATCACCCAGGCCTTGGCCGCATATTCGATACTGCAGATGAGACAATTGTGCGTGCGCGGGACGACCTTAGGTAAACCCGTTGTTCCACCCGTAGGACCCATATGAGCGACTTGCATGGGGTCAGGTCTCCTTCTGGCTAACCGGGCAAGGTTTTTTTCATTGAGTTTCGCTTGTTCAATCATCTTTTCAAGATTGAGTAAACCCCTCTGTTTCCCACCTCTAACAAGGACAACGTGCTTGACCTTGGGGTTGTTTTTCAAAACATCTTTAATGATCGGTATGAAATCTGTCTTTTTATGTTGCTCTGCAATGATCCAGGTGGCTGCACCCGTGAGGCGGAAGAGGTGGCCGATTTCATAAGAGCGATATCTTTCAATCAATAAAACCGGAATGGCTCCAATCTTCTGGAGAGCGAAATAGGCAATGACAAACTCGTTCCAGTTCGGCAACTGGACCAATACCCTATCTGTTGTTCTGATCCCAAGGTCCATGAGGCTGATGGCATACCGATTAACCCTCTCTCTCATTTGAGAAAAAGTGAACCGGCTTTTATCATCCACGAAAGCCTCTTTGTTGGGATAGATATCTGCCGCCTTATCCACGAGGTCGCCAAGCGTCAGTCCAGCCCACCATCGTAACCGGCTATATTTTTCAACATCCTCTTTCTTATACGGGATAGATCCTTTCAAAAGTTTCATGATGCCTCCTGTTTTGTTTAAAATCAAATTCCTTCGCCGACTTAACGGCCAGCACTGCTCAAACGTTCTAAAAGGTATATCGGCCATATCGAACCATGGCGTCTGCGATATTCCTCCTCAGAGTGACGGTATTGATGGGAGGTGAAAACGTCAGTTTTTTGATCGTCTCGAGATCCTTCTTCAACGATTCTCCATCTTCGATCGCCTCTAATGCCCTCGTCGCAAGGATGTTTATCTTTTCAAGAGAATTATGAAAAAGGACCTTCGTCATCTTCATCGGAATGGCGGCTCTCTCAGGTTGCTTGCCATGGAGCATCTTCTGACTTCTCAAAAGAGCGCTTTCAAGAGCGTAGATTTCAATGACAATGTTGCTCATCATGCCGATGAGTTCCTGTTCCTCTCTCAAACCCTTCTTATACTTGTCGTTGGCTGCTCCCATCACGAAGAGAGCGATCCGTTTAACAATGTCGATTCTTTTCTTTTCAGAATTCAAACTATCCGGCTCGTCATAACAGGCCGGTTCAAGTTTCTCCATCTCTTTTGAGATTTTTTGAAAGTCCAACCCTAAAGGGTCCTTGGTTAACCTTCTGAGTAGCGTATTTGCAATCACGATCCGATTGATTTCATTCGTCCCTTCCCAGATACGATTGATCCGAGAATTTCGGTAGGCCAACTCCGGGTGATTTCCGCGGATATACCCATAACCACCGAAGATCTGAACCTCTTCATCCACCACATAGCCCTCGGTTTCTGATCCAAAAATCTTATTGATGGAGCATTCGATCAGATACTCCTCAAGTGCTTCGGCCGTTCGGGTACCCACCTCGTCCGTGTGCTCATCCGGGCCTCCCAATTTGGCTTGAATGAGGCCCGCCGTGCGATACATCATGCTCTCCGCTGTAAAAAGCCGAATCGCCATCTCACTGATCTTCTCTTTTATTAAACCGAATTCACATATCGGTTTTCCAAACTGTACCCTTTGCTTGGCATATTTAACGGCCTCATAGAAGGCGGCTTTGGCATTTCCGATACAGACCGCTCCCACTTTGTAACGACCCATATTGAGCGCATTCAGGGCAACGAGGTGGCCTTTCCCCACTTCACCTAAAACGTTTTCTATTGGCACCTTCACATTATCAAAATGATAGGACCGGGTTGAAGTTCCGTGCATTCCCATCTTTTCTTCTTCTTCATCAATAGAAACACCTTCCCAGCTTTGCTCTACAATAAAGGCCGTAAAATGTTTTCCGTCCACTTTGGCGTAACTGAAGATCACATCTGCAAAACCAGCATTGGTGATGAATTGTTTGCTCCCATTGAGCAGATAGTACTTCCCATCTTCCGTAAGCGTCGCAGTGGTGAGGGGATTCAGTGCATCCGAACCTGCTTCTGGTTCTGTCAGGGCAAAGGCGCCGATCAATTTCCCTGAGCTGAGCCCAGGAATATATTTTCTCTTCTGTTCTTCTGTTCCAAATAAGGCCACGGGTAGGGTCCCGATGCCCGTATGATTTAATTCGGTGATCGTGAAGGAACCGGCCCCATATCCAAATTTCTCTGAAACAATGGCAGAACTTATCTTGTCAGCTCCCATCCCCCCATACTTCTCCGGGATATCTATTCCCAGAAATCCCAAGTCTCCAGCCTTCCTCATCAGATCCCTTGATAACTCATTATTAACGATTTCAATCTCTTCCCCTCGGCTGGTAATTTCACCCCTTATAAAATCCTCGGCGGCCTTGCCGATATCGTGATGCTCACTACTAAAATCTTCCGGCGTAAAGACTTCTTGAAAGTGAACATCGTTTATGAGAAACATACCTCCTCCAATCATCCTCTTTCCACGATCATCCATAGGTCGTTGCTCCCCTGTTTACCCCGTTAGAAAGTTTCACTGCTCGCTCCGTGCGAAGCTTTGCTTCTATCCCGAACCAAGAGGACCACGCCTGCCTGTCAGTAGGCAGGGGTTCTACCCGTGGGTGGATTGGTCCTCTGGTACGGGATGTTCGCCCCTTATGGGCGTTTCTTGGGAACCACAGGCTTGGCCCGTAGGGCTCCATCGGGGTTTTTGCTATCCCGTTGGAAAGTTGAAGACCTTCTAACGGGGTTTACACCTT
>VGSD01000239.1 GCA_016875155.1 Deltaproteobacteria bacterium
TGCAGGAATGATGGTGATATTCGCCCCATTGATTTTGTCTAGGATAAAGGGAATGGCAATGCCTCCAAAGTTACTTCCTCCGCCAACACATCCTGTCACCACATCAACCTTCTTCTCCCCAAATTTTTCGAGTTGTTTCTTCGCTTCAAGCCCGATGATGGTCTGATGCATCAGTACATGGTTTAAAACACTTCCAAGAGAGTATCGTGTGTCCTTCGACGTGACCGTATCTTCAACCGCTTCACTGATCGCAAGCCCGAGGCTCCCTGGATGATCCGGGTTTTCCGCTAGCACTTTTCTTCCTGCATTCGTGTCTTTGCTCGGGCTGGGAACACAGTTGGCTCCCCAGGTGTTCATCATCAAGCGGCGGTATGGTTTTTGGTCATAACTGACCCTCACCATATAGACCTTGCATTCCAAACCAAAGAGACAACAGGCAAAGCTGAGCGCACTTCCCCACTGGCCAGCACCTGTCTCGGTTGCAATTCGTTTGATCCCAAAGACTTTATTATAATAAGCCTGGGCAATAGCAGTATTGGGTTTGTGACTTCCCGGAGGGCTGACCCCTTCATTCTTGTAATAAATCCTTGCCGGTGTCCCTAAAGCCTTCTCAAGGGCATAGGCTCGATGGAGGGGAGTAGGCCTCCAGATGAGGAGCTTTTCCATCACTCCTTCTGGGATATCGATCCATCGTTGTGTGCTGACCTCCTGCTCAATGAGGTTCATGGGAAAAACCGGAGCAAGGTCTTGCGGGCCAATCGGTTGTCCAGTACCAGGATGGATAATGGGTTGGAGAGGGGATGGTAAGTCTGCTAAAATATTATACCATTGCTTTGGAATCTCATCTTCTCTTAAAAAAACTTTAAACTCCTTCATAATCTCCCTCCTTCGGTTTTGAAAAGAGTTTTTTTAAGGTGCGGGTCTCCTATTCATCACCTCCTTCTCTGAAGTTTTGATTTTTTTTATAATTCTTCCCACCCTTAAAAGCAAGGTTCCAAATATCAATAATTCATGGAGTTGTCAAGGAGTTTTTAGGATTTTTTGTAACCGGAATATAATAAAGGCATGCTGTATGGTCAGCATGCTTTTATTAAGGCCGCGGCAACGAATATTCCTATTTTTGCTTTAATTCATCCCAGGGATAGTCGATCAGCTCAAGCAATACCCCGTTTGCCTCTTTGGGATGGACAAAGGTAAATTTGGAGCCCCGGAAGGGTCTCGCTCCACCGATAAATTTATAGCCTTTTGCCTTCAACTCTTTCATCGCCTCTTCCGTGTTATCCACATTGAGGCTGACGACCATCACCCCTTCGCCCCTTTTTTCGATGAATTTAGCCACATCCCCATCCGGGGTTGTGGACTCCATCAGTTCGAACCCCACTTCTCCAAGCCAGTATCTGGCCACCCTGATCTTTTCAGGCTCATCCACATAGGGGTCATCGGGCTGTGGCTTTCCAAGGATAGGTTCCCAGATTTTTCGTGCTGCATCAAGATCCTTTACGGCAATGCAGATATGATCAATTTTATTTACCTTCATCAGTCACCTATTTTCTTCTCTTTATTAAAGATACATTTTTAAAAAGGCGTCACACCGGTGAAAACCGGTGTCCAGAGAATTTATAAGTATTTAGAAGAACTGGATTCCGGCCTTCGCAGAGATTTTAAATGGGTATTTAATTTTACATTTTAAGTATGTAGTGTCAAATTGAATTGATAAATTATGTAGTATAAGCTAATTTAGTCAAATTATTTATGGCGATAATTCAGATTGAGTCATTATTTTAATGCCAGTATTGTTCAGGCTGATATTGAAATTCTCTCTATCGTGAGAGACGTAGATGCTAATAATTCGCCATAATTAATTTGACATAATTGTCTCTTTATGCTATCCTCTCCAAAGGACTGATGCCATAGCCAACCTTTTCGGAGGAGGTAGCCTATGATCGAGATCCACGAAAGCAAAGCTTTTATGTCGGGTCCTAAAGGGTCTCTTCCCATCAGGGAAGATGACGAAATTAGTTTTAAACTGGCCATGCTTTTTGAGGGCGAATGTGAAGGTCTTGGCCCGGTCAAAGCGGCAAAGAAGTTTGGCTACACACGACAGCGCTACTACCAGATCCTGGACCAGTTTAAGGCCGATGGCGCGAGGGGACTCAAAAGCCGAAAAAGAGGTCCCCAACGGAACTACCGTAGAACGGATGAGGTGGTTCGTCAGATCATCCGGTATCGATTTCTGGATCCCCATATCTCTCCGGAGGTGATCGCCCAGAAACTGAACCAGACGGGCTTTCTCATTGCCGCCCGGAGTGTAGAAAGGGTGATTTCGGACTATGGCCTTCAAAAAAAAACTCCATCTCTGTCGGCCCGGGAAGGAACTCCCAAAGGTTGAAACCCATCGCACCAAAGAAAAGGTGCGCCTGGAGGTCAGCCACCCCGCAGAGATTGAACGTGGGGTTCGACAGCTATTGGCCAACAAGATATCAGGTGGCTTGGTTGGCATCTGGTTGCTGGTGCCGGAATATCTCAGGCTGGGGATATGGGATTTGCTCAAATCTTGGAGCGGAGTTTCGGATGAACGGATCGATCCCCGATTGGCTTTACAGCTGATTAACGAAAGTGCCTTATGCGTCAATGGCATTCGCATGAAACGCTCCTTAAGTCAAAGGGGCTTTGAATTGGCCAACGGGTTGCCCTTTATTGCGACGGATGGGGCTATCCACCATGTCTTAGACAGCCACGACGTGGCCGGCGCCCAATGCCTGCAGGTCGCCTTGGGTAAGATACGCCAGACCTTTGGTCATTTCAAAGGACAGATCCTGGTCATTGATCCTCACCGCATGAAATCCTTCAGTAAAAGACAGATGATTCGACGCCAAAAAGACAAGCAATCCAATCCTGTCAAAATGGCACAGACCTTCTTTAATTTGGATGCGGAAACGAGGCAGCCCGTTTGTTTTACGACGGCTTCCGCCGCCCGAACGGTCACCCAAGCGACTCCCGATCTTCTGACGTTGACCGACTCGATCCTTAAACCCAATTCTCATAAACCCCTCGTATTGGCAGACAATGAACATTATAGCGTTGAGCTTTTTGAATGGATTTCTTCACAGTCACGCTTTGATTTGTTGGTTCCCATGCCCTATAATGCCTCGGTGCTCCGATCCATTCGTAGACTCTCCCCAAAAACTTTCACCCGACATTGGGCTGGCTATGCTACGGCAAAGCAGCGCTACTCCCTTACTCGCAGCCACGAAGGTCCCTATTATCAGTTCATTCAACGCAAGGGAGAACGTCGGGAAGATTATGACTTTAAATCTTTTCTGTGTACAAGTGATCGGGATGAAACGACGGACCTTTCTCAACACTATCCTCAACGGTGGCATATTGAAGAGTTTTTTAAAAATGATCAAGCCCTCGGATGGCAACGGGCTGGCACGATGAACCTCAATGTCCGTTATGGCCAGATGACCATGGCACTCGTCGCTCAGGCAGCCTGCTTTATGATGCGACAGCGATTTGGACCTCCTGTTGATCAATGGGATGCTCCCCATGTGTCCAAAGATTTCTTCAGAGGATTAGACGGGGATATCCGTGTACAGCGTGATTCTATCGTGGTAACTTATTATAACGCTCCCAATCCTAATCTCATGAAAAAGCACTATGAACATATGCCTGAAAAACTTTCTTCAGAGGGGATCAACCCAACGATCCCTTGGCTCTATGATTTCAAGCTCGATTTTAGATTTAAGTAGAAAGCGTCAAATGTAAAATTAAATACCCATTTAAAATGTCTGCGAAAGCCGGAATCCAGGATTATCTGTGAAAACCGAGATATAGTCTTAAAGATGGTTCCCGATTAAAGTTTACCCTGTGCTTGATACTGTGTCTGGACAACGCCTGGATGCCGGATCGAGTCCGGCATGACAGATATGACGTATTTAAAGCAGATGCTAATTAAATATTACGCAACTTGCCAACCATAAAAAAACCTTTTTGGCTTTTTCAAAAAAAACGGGCGAAGCAATGCTTCGCCCGCAGTCTTAACTTAAGCCTTAATCAGATACCTTTATTTGCCCTCTTTAGCCTTTAATTCCTTGAACTTCTCCTGGATGGCCTTCACCTTATCCGGACGAATGAGTAAATCGTAAGCTGAAAGAGCGATGGCCTTTGCTGTAATAACCGTCGCCTTCCATCCTTCTTCAGATCCCGCATATTCTCTAAATGCATCTGAATGTCCGGGGATTCCCTCCGGGGTTATTTTAAATTTGAGTTCAACTGTTGGATAAGCATGTCCCACATTGCCGAGATCCGATGACCCTGAATCTGTTGAGGCCTTTATTTCACTCTCTGGCACGCCAAGGCCTTTTGTGTGATTGAGAACCATATGGGTCAGTTCTGTTATTACAATGGGAGCCTTCAGGGAAGTCCGAGGCTCTTTAAACTCCAGCTTTGCACCTGTGGCGAGCTCTCCTGCCTTTGCGCAGTTGACCACCTTATTATACGTCTCCTCCATGGTCGCAGTGTCAAGTGCCCGGACAGCAAATTCAGCCTCTGCAACTTCGGGGACAATATTCACCGCATCCCCGCCCCTCTTGACGATTCCATGGATACGGACATCCTGGCGAACATGTTCCCGTAGCATATCCGTGGCATTAAACATAAGGATCACTGCATCGAGAGCACTGATTCCCTTGTGGGGCGCTGCTGCAGCATGGGCAGCCTTACCCTTAAATACAAACGTTCCCCTCTTCATGGCAAGGTAGCGCATATCGGTGCCCCATCGGTCCGAAGGGTGGGTAATGAAAACGATATCCGATCCCTCGAAGTAGCCGCCTTCCAGTAGCGCTATCTTTCCTCCTCCAAGAGAACCTCTCTCTTCATCAGGGGTTCCGATGACGAGAATACGACCAGGCGTATCCTTCATCACGCTGGCGAGGCCGGCGGCTGCAAGAAGCCCGGATGTGGCAATCAGATTATGACCACAGGAATGACCATTTCTCAGGGCATCATATTCAAGCATGATGGTGATCGTCGGACCCGGCCCCTTTCCCATCAGTTCTGCCTTAAAAGCTGTTTTTGCAATGCCATCCTTCACCAGATCTGCCGGAACCTTCAGGTCTCCATCGACCTTAAATCCCAGCTTTCGTAACTCTTCCATGAGGAGTGCGGAGCTTTTAATTTCCTGCTGGCCGAGCTCCTTGAAATCGAAGATCTTCTGTGAAACCACTTTGCAGTTG
>VGSD01000240.1 GCA_016875155.1 Deltaproteobacteria bacterium
GTTGACATCGTTGGTGAAGATGGCCGAAGCAAGAGGCTCCGGATTCACCACATCCACATGGAAGAAGATGTGGCTAAACTCGTTCACGAGATGGAAGGCAAGACCCCTATCAGTCTCGTTGATTTCAATCGGGCCGGCACCCCTCTCATTGAGATTGTAAGTGAAGCCGACATGCGCAGTCCCGATGAAGCCATGGAGTACGTAAAGACTCTGAGGAACCAGTTGCGCTATACAGGAAGCGCCGAATGCAGTCTCGAACTGGGAACGCTCCGGGTGGATGCAAATATTTCTTTACGCCCCTTGGGTACGGATGAGTTCAATACAAAGGTTGAAGTGAAGAACATGAATTCCATCCGCAACGTGGGAGATGCCATTGCCTACGAGATCACCCGCCAAACTCACTGCCTTGACAAAGGTGAGCCCATTGTCCTTCACACACGGCTCTGGGATCCTGAAAAGCGCATGACCTCGCCCATGAGGTCTAAATTTTCCGGACCTTGCATCCCGGACCCCTCAGTTCCCAGAATTGTAGTAAGCCAAGAGTGGCTCAAAAAGATACAGGGCAGGCTTCCAGAAATGCCCGCTCAAAAAACCGAGCGTTTCCTGAAAGTGTATGGTCTTACCCCTGAAGAAGCCTCAAACATGAGTCTTGAACGGGATCTGTCAGATTTTTTTGAAGCAGTTGTGAAACAGGATATATCACCCAGAAAGGTCGCTGGCTGGATGACAACCCATCTCATCCCCATCCTGAGAGACCGAAACCAGACGATTAGAGAAACCTTTCTTACGCCTGATCGCTTTTCGCAGCTTCTCTCTATGTTAGATAAGGATATGATCAATGCTCAATCTGCTAAAGAGGTGCTCCTGCAACTCCTTTCAAGCGAGGAAACCATTGAAGAGATCGTAAAAAAGGGCCGCTTCCAACAGGTCTCCGATACCACTGAGCTCGAAGCGGTGATTGATCGGATCATCGCCGAACATCCATCTGATGTTGAGGATTTTCGGAAGGGAAACACAAAGGTGATAGGATTTCTAATGGGGCTCGCCATGAAGGCATCCCAGGGCAAGGCTAACCCAAAACTTCTGAAAGATATCCTCACGAAAAGACTTGATTCCATAGTATAACAGAACAAGATAACATCCCTTAACCCCGACAAACAAAAGGGCAACCCAATGGGTTGCCCTTTTAAATCGAACCAAAAGACCCTCTTAAAATTATTTCAGCCTTCCTTCTGCTGCCTCCCATTTGATATTTTTAAAGAAGGAAGCAATGTAATCGGCCCGTTTCAAACCGTAATCAATCATAAAAGCGTGCTCAAACACATCCATGATCAGAATGGGAATGCATCCAGCCGGATGCCCCACGTCATGCTCGTTGATCCACTGATTGAACAATTTTCCATTGACAGGATCTTGATAGAGGACAGCCCATCCGATGCCCCTCATCGTGCCTACCCCTTTAAAATCGGCCTCCCAATTTTCATAGCTTCCGAATTCTTCAGCCAGCTTCTTTCCCAGTTTCCCATCTTTTTTGAGAGCCCCTTTGCCACCTAAATTTTCAAAATAGAGCTCATGGAGCCGCATGCCATCAAATTCCCAGCCGAGCCTCCGTTTCAGCTCTGCATATTCAGGGGTTCCAATCTTCCCACCTTTTGCCATCTCAGCAAGGGTGTCGAGGACTTTGTTCGTATTGGTCACATATCCCTGATAGAGGGTGAAATGATTTTTCAGAAGGGTTTCGCTGAGCCCTTCCATCCCGATAAGATTGTTATAATCCTTTGCAGTATACGCCATTCCAAGTATCCTCCTTTCATTTTGTTATAGTTTTATCATAACAAATAATTTCCCATTTTCAACAGCTTTTTCGGAAAGTCTTTCCACGCCCTGCCATTTTCCGTGTCATAAAGCCTATGTCGTAATTCTGTTCAGGGTTCGAGAACCCTGCCCAGAGTGAACCGTTCACCCTTCGCGAGTCTCAGGATGAACGTTTTTTCCGAACATCTCAGATGCGAATAGAAGCGATCTGTTACCTTTCCATGCGTTTTTCATCTTCTATCCTTGATAAAAGAGAGTTTCGTGTGTTAACTTTTTAATTATTATGAAGTTACGAGTGGGAACTAACTGGGAGTTTGACCTTCTCGATGCCCTAAAGGGAACATCGGTGGACGCCCTCTTTGGAAAACTTCCGTTTGACGTTATTGGAGGGGCCAGGCCGGGGTTTGTCCTCCCACAGGTGGACAGGAAGTTCATCGAGAAATATATCCTCGCCTGCCACGAAAAGGGGATAGAGTTCAGTTACCTCCTCAATGCGCCATGCCTTGGAAATCTCCAATATTCGAGAAAAGGCTATGGACAGATCATTGACCTCATCGAATGGGTGGAACATTCTGGGGCAGATTCGGTTGTGGTCGGCGTTCCCTATCTCATTGACCTCATTAGAAAACGATTTCCCCGCCTGAAGATAAAGGCTTCTACCACGGCCAGGGTCAATACCGTACGGAAGGCCCTCCAATATGAAGACATGGGCGTGGAAGAAATCATCATCGACGAACATATCAACCGCGAATTCAAAACCCTTGAGGCCATCCGGAAGGCCGTCAAATGCAACCTTGAGATTTTGGTCAACAACATCTGTCTCTGGCAGTGCCCCTATAACTACGAGCATGTCAATCATGACGGCCATGCCTCAAGAGAAGGAGAGGAAGAGGCTAACTGCTATCTCCAGTATCCGGGATACCTCTGCCTTTACCGGAAACTGACCGAGCCTGTGGAACTTCTGAAATCACCGTGGATCCGCCCGGAAGATCTCCCTCATTATGAAGCCCTCGGCTACGACCGCTTTAAAATCACGGAGCGATTTAAACGGACCCTCCTTCTCGTGGAGCATGTGAAGGCTTACGAAAACCGGCGTTATGATGGAAATGTCTTGGACCTCTTTACCCTTCCGAGAAAAGGGGCCTTCACGCCACTCCATCTCGAATATTTCATCAAACCCGAGCATGTGAACATCATGAAGATCTCCGAATTGGAGAAGGTCTTCGATCTTGAAGTCCGGCAGCTCATCCAGATGGACAACCGAAAGCTTGACGGATTCATCGAACACTTTAAGAAGATGGACTGCAACCAGACCTCCTGTTCACAATGCCTCTACTGTGAGAAGAAGTTTGAAGAAGTGGCAGTCGTAGACAGGGGAGGAGTGGAAAAAGCATCCAAAAAGGTGAAGGATTTTTCTGAAAGACTCCTAACCGGAGAAATATTCGAAGCTCCCCGTTCCCATCTCCTCTTCCGTATTCCCCTTGTGAAGCCTCTTTTGAAATATCTCATCCGGTTGCGTTTAAAAAGAGGACAACCCATCCGTCCACCGGGTCATTGAAGCCATGCGGTTTCTTCTCATCGATCCCCCTCATAAGATCTGGACCATTCTTCGAGCCTGGGTGCCTTCGCCGGGATGCCTTCAGTTGTTGGCCTATCTGGAAAGGGAAGGGTTCGATATCGAATTTATGGATTGCACCCTGAATGAACATCCCTGGGGCGATCTCGAGGAGAAGATTCGAAAAGAAAAACCCGAAGTCGTTGGGATCTCTGTCATCTGCACAGCCTTCATCTATGACGGAATGAATGCTGCCAACCTCATAAAGAGCATCAGCCCTCAAACGACCATCATCATGGGAGGAGAGCATCCCTCCTTTATGGCTGAAGAGACACTCAGGGACTGTCCCTCCATTGATTATATCTGTGTCGGAGAGGGAGAGCTAACCCTGACCGAATTTCTCAGGAGTTTTGAGAAGAAAGGCGACTTTTCAAAGGTCTGTGGCCTTGCCTTTCTCGATGAGTCAGGGAATTTCATCTATACGGGCGATCGCCCCTTTATCGAAGACCTCGATACCCTGCCCCTTCCTGCCTACCATCTGGCCAACATGGAACACCCCTATGTGGGCATTCCTTCGGAAGGCAAGAGAGGACTGGTTATCAACTTCTCAAGAGGATGTACCTTTGATTGTTCTTTCTGCTCGGAGTCTGCCTTTTACAAGAGAAAGTGGAGAAAAAAGGACCCGAAAAAGATTGCTGACGAGCTGGAACTTCTTAAAGAGAAATACCAGCGGGGTATCTTTTATGTGGGAGACAATACCTTCAACGTCACCCGCGACCAGGGGATCGGATTCATCGAGGAGATGCTCAAGAGAAAGACGAATCAGCGATTCTGGCTTCAATCGAGGGCCGATCTTATTCTCCGGGACGAGGATCTGCTCGACGGGTTCCGGGAAGCCGGAGTCTATCAATTTATGCTCGGGCTCGAATACCACAGGGACAATGTCCTCAAGGATATCAGCAAGCGCCACTCTGTTGAAGAGGCCGTCAAGGCCATGAAACTGATCAAGAAGCACGGACTCATGGTCATGGCAACCCTGCTCATCGGCCACTGGGAAGAGACTGAGGAAGATCGCGACGATTTCTTAAAATTCTTCGGAAAGTATGTGGACCACTTCGGTCTCAACATCATCACCCCTCTTCCGGGAACGCCTCTCTTTTACAAGATGAAGGAAATGGGCAGGATCAAAGACTGGGAGTACCGGAATTTCGACTATCTCCATGCCGTGATGCCGACCCGGGAGGTGGATGACCTCGAGCAGTTAAACTTTATCTATAAGAACATCATGAGGCGATACTACTGGAGGCCCCGAGAACTGATCAAGCTGTTTTCACGAAATCCGATTCTGAGGCACCACCACCGGTTCTATATCACCCAGGTGGCTTTCAATATCATGATGCATGAGATCTTTGGAAATCCGATGTGGGTGCAGCCTAACTATCTGGAGTATAGGGATTATCTGGTAGAAAGAGGTGAGGTGTTGCCACCAGAGTTAATGAGACTGGCTAAGTAGTCTTTAATCTCTATCAAGAGGAAAAGTACCAATTTAGTGGTTTGAAAAAGACTTCATAAAATCCCTCCCGACCTCCCTTTGCCAAAGGGAGGAGAAATACTTCTCCTTTTTAAAAAGGGGGATAATAATTAGTCCTCCCCTTTGGCAAAGGGGAGTTAGAGGGGATTTTGTCAAAATATTTTCACCCTATAGAGTTTATCATCCCAATAAACTCAGCTTTACAAGAGTCTGAAAGCGTCTCCAGCAGGTCTGTTTAATGTATCGCTAAGGAAATCGAACCATACCTTCTGGAGCGCTATTCTCCGCCGGGGAATGATCGTAACAGGTGCAAATCGG
>VGSD01000241.1 GCA_016875155.1 Deltaproteobacteria bacterium
GAAGGAGAATGCCGCTTGTTCTATGGGCCATCTTTTGTCTCGGGGAAAAGGGTTTCGTTCAACGGCAAAGATGCCCGTATCGTTAATAGAAGGCTGCGTTTATAGTCTTTTAGTTCTTTTCACGTAACCTTAACCAGTAGCCGAAACGGGCTTCGTTGCCCTTACCATTTGACCTAAGGGCTTTACTTTAAAGCCATTATACCCAACCTGAAAGGAGTTTACCAGACAGATCCATATGGTGTATAATAACTTACATAAGGAGGATGCCATGAAAGAAAAAGGTATGAAGCGGAAGATCATCTCGTTCTTACTCATCGGTTTGCTTCTTTTAATCTCTTCTTGTGCTGTCAATCCCGTGACCGGCAAGCAGGAGTTGATGCTTTTAAGTGAGAGAGATGAGATTGGGTTGGGCAGGGAAACTGATGGTGAGATTGTCAAACAATATGGTATCTACGAAGATCCCAAACTGACAGCCACCCTCAGAGATATGTGCCAAAAAATTGGCAAGCTCTCCCATCGATCACAACTGCCCTACGATTTGAAGATCCTCGACGCTTCGGTCGTGAACGCCTTTGCTGTGCCAGGAGGTTATGTTTACTTCACTCGGGGGATTTTAGCCGTTCTCAATAGCGAGGCTGAACTGGCCGCTGTGATGGGACATGAAATTGGCCATATTGCCGCGCGTCATTCAGCACAACAATACAGTAAGGCCCAGCTTGCCCAACTGGGGTTAGGGGTAGGGTCGATCTTTTTAGATTCACCTGTTGTGACAAGTCTGGCTCAGTTAGGAGTGGGAATGCTCTTCTTGAGATTTAGCAGGGATAATGAGAGGGAAGCAGATGATTTAGGAGTGGAGTATTCGAGCAAAGCGGGCTATGATGCGACGCAGATGGCTGCTTTTTTTGAAACACTGGAGAGGATGAATCCCGGTTCAGATCGAAGTGGACTCCCGGGCTGGTTTTCCACACACCCCAACCCAGAAGATCGCATCCAGATAGTTAGGACAAAGGCAAAAGAGTGGCAAAAGAAGCTGGAGCTAATCAATCCGGTAGTAAATCGTGAAAATTATTTAAGACAGATAGATGGTCTCGTGTATGGAGATGATCCACGCCATGGATACATAGAGAATGATGTTTTTTATCACCCTGTTCTCCGTTTCCAGTATCCAACCCCGATGAAATGGAAGATCAATAACCGACCTTCACAAGTTCAGATGATGAGTGAAAAGGAAGATGCCATGCTTCTCTTCTTACTAACAAACGATCCTTCTCCCCGGGAGGCAGCACAAAAATTTCTTTCCCAAACAGGAGCCTCTGTGGTGAAGTCTGAGGCGACACTCGTAAATAACCTTCCAGCCCATATACTCCTATCCGATATTCAGACTCAGAAAGGGCGATTCCGGGTGATATCCTGCTTCATTGAAAAGAGCAGGCGTATTCATGTATTCCATGGTTTGACCTCCATTGAACGCTTTCAGGATTATAGGAGGGTTTTTGAAAACTCTATGCTTCAATTTAAAGAACTGTCTGATCCAAGAAAGATTGAGGTGAGGCCCGACCGGCTAAGGATCAGAACCGTGAGGACCTCCGATACCCTTGAAAATACACTTCGCTCATGGGGTGTTCCAAATGAGAAGATGAAGGAGATGGTACTGTTGAACGGGGGAGTTCCCAACCAGGCCTTTCAGGCAAATAGCTTAATCAAATTGGTGGAAAGAGGACGATGAAGATTCGGCCGTTGATTTCAAAAGATAGGCTAAAACTCCGGAGGATGGTGATTGAGACAGGGGTTTTTACCGACGAAGAGGTAAGTGTCGCCATGGAGCTGATTGACATTGTGATCGGCGATAAAAACCAGAAGGATTATCAGATTGTCTGTGCGGTGGACGGTCAGGACGAACCGATTGGGTATGTCTGTTATGGTCCTGTTCCGATGACCCGGGGAGCTTTTGATCTTTACTGGATTGTGATTGATCCAAAGATTCAAGGGCAAAAGATCGGGTCTGAACTTCTGAATTACATGGAAGAAGAGGTCAGGGGGTTGAAAGGCAGAATGATTCTTGCCGATACCTCTTCGATCCCTTCCTATGAGAAAGCCAATGGGTTTTACCTAAAGAGAGAATTTAAGGAAGTGGCAAGAATCGCCGATTATTATTGGGAGGGAAACGACCGGATCACCTATTGTAAGAAGATTTCGTGAAGAAAAGCAAAGGTTAAACGGTTAGAAAATGGGTTACGGTAACGAAGCCCCTGCCTACCGGCGGGCAGGCGTTTCGGTCACCGGTTACGGCAACGTATAAAGAATTAAGAGACGATAAACGTAACCTTCTATTAACGATACGGGCCTCGTTACCCTTACCGTTGGACTTATATTTTCTGAGAAGGAGAAAACGATGGACAAGAAGAGAATCGGTGTATTGACTGGCGGAGGCGATTGTGCAGGATTGAATCCGGCGATCAAATGGGTGGTCAAGACTGCCCTCGATGACAGGCTTAAAAAGATGAGAAAGGTTGAACATGATGTAATTGGAATACGGGATGGTTGGAAGGGTTTGGTTCAGCCCGAGGGGGAAGGGGACCCTCCTGTTTCGAGACTGTTCACGCTAACCGAGGAGATGGTGAGGACATGGGATCGCTATGGAGGGACGAATCTCGGCACATCGAGAACGAATCCATATGATCCGAAGAAAGACCATTCAACCACTGTTCTTGAGAATTTGGAACGGTTCCAAATCGACTATTTGATTGCCATCGGCGGTGAGGATACCCTCGGAGTGGCAAACAAGCTCCATCGCAAAGGGATGAAAGTCGTTGGTATTCCAAAGACGATTGACAAGGACCTCTCCGGGACCGATTATACATTGGGATTTGAGACCGCCCTCAATGTGATCACTGAAGAGATTGACCGCCTTCGAACAACAGCCGGTTCCCACCGAAGGATTTTCGTCGTGGAAACCATGGGGAGGCACTCGGGCTGGCTGGCCCTGGAAGGAGGGGAGTCGAGCGGCGCCTATATCATCCTCATCCCCGAATACGATTTCGATGTGAACAGGGTGAGCGAATTGCTCATGGAAGGCCATCGGAAAGGAACCCGATACGAGATCATCGTTGTGGCTGAGGGGGCAAAACCTGCTGGAGGCACTGAAGTCATCAAAGAGAGTGGAGTGGATAGTTTTGGCCATAAGGCCCTGGGTGGGATCGGAGAGTTTCTGGCAGATCGAATCACCGAGACGACGAAGATGGAGACGCGAAGCATCGTCCTAAGTCATCTCCAGAGGGGAGGGGCTCCTTGTGCCTATGACCGAAGGATGGGGAGATATTTCGGCATTGCGGCTGTGGATCTGATTGCCAAAGAGGATTTTGGCAAGATGGTGAGTTACCGGAATGGAAAGATCACAGCGGTTTCTCTCGAAGAGGCGGTGGGCAAGTTGAATGTCGTTGATGTGAAGACCCAGTATGATATTGAACGGTATAATGGACGAAGGACGATTCTAGGGTATTAGAAGTTCGGAGTTCGGAGTAAAACGTCAAATCCTCAAACTAAATTATTCATGGTTATTCTCCGAACTCCCCGCCTACCGGACGGGCAGGTGAACTACCAACTCCGAACTGTTATATAAGACGTTGATGTTCTTTCTTAATACACCGATCCATTACCATTCTTAGTCCTGCCTTCTCCGCCTCCTTACCTGCGTCCTGATGGATTACTCCTTCCTGCATCCAGATGACCTTGGCTTTCCGCTGGATCGCTTCTTCAACCACTGGAGGCACCTCCTTTGATTTTCGGAAGATATCCACTACATCGATGTCGATTTCTTTTGGGATCTCCATCAGAGTATGGTAGACTTTTTCACCGAGGATCACATCGCCATTGGGTCGGACCGGTATGATTCGGTAGCCCTTTGATTGAAGAAAGGCTGCAACTCTATAACTTGGCCTGTCGTCTTTGGGTGAAATTCCAACGACTGCCACTGTTTTCCAACCCTTGAACATCTCTTTCAGTTCTTCGTCTTTCATCGGATCTCCTCATAGAAGATGGGTTTAGGGACTGGAGGTGACAGGTCGGGATAAATCTATGAGAGACGATCCTCTTATCGGAGTGGAAGAGGATGTTCCCTCTCCTTTTGGAGAGGTTCCTTCGACAAAGGCTTCCAGGATAGTCTGTTCAGAAGTTCTATCCGCAGGGGTTCCTGTTTCGAGATCCACTCTCATCAAGACGATCTTTTCAGGAACCCTGAAGGGTTCGATGGGGGTATCTCTCAAAGCCTTTTCCATGAATGAGATCCAGATGGGAAGAGCGGCTCGCGATCCTGTTTCATTCTTTCCGAGCGAAGCCTTATCATCGAAACCCACCCAGACTCCGGCAAGGAGAGAAGGGGTATATCCAATAAACCAGGCATCCGCATAGTCGCTGGAGGTCCCGGTCTTTCCGGCAATGGGTCTGCCGAGGACCTTTGCCCTCTGGCCTGTCCCGTGCTGAACCACGCCTTCGAGAAGATGTGTGATGATAAACGCATTTTGAGGGGAGAGAACCCGTTCCTTAAGGATAGGGGGAGGGGTTGGGGCGGTTGCTGCATCTTCTTCCCCTTCTTCTTCCTCCTCCTGTTCCTCGAATTCGATATAAGGTGTATTTTCTTCAAGGACCTCACCTTTCATGGTGACGATCTTCTTGATGAAGATGGGCTTGATCCGTTCTCCACCATTGGCAAAGATTCCAAAGGAAGAGGTCATTTCCAACATGGACATTCCAGAAGTTCCAAGGGCAATCGAGAGGTCCCGTTTAACGGGAGATTCGACTCCCATCTTTTTGATAAACTTGAGAGTAAAACCCACTCCGATGTCCTCGAGAATCTTAACTGTAACGACATTTCTGGAATGGGCCAGAGCATTTCGGAAGGTGATGGGGCCTTTAAACTCTTTATCATAATTTTTAGGGGCCCAGTAAGTTCCACCGTCGTGATCCATGTATTCAATCGGAGAATCCATCAGGATGGTGGTAGGGGTATAGCCTTTTTCCAGCGCTGCCGCATAGATGAAGGGTTTGAAGGCAGAACCCGGCTGTCTTCGGGAATGGACAGCGCGGTTGAACTGGCTTTCGCTGAAATCACGTCCTCCCACCATTGCCTTCACATATCCGGTTTTCGGATCGGAGCAGATGAGGGCTCCCTGGACAAGAGGTTCCTGCTCCAGTGATAGAGTGAG
>VGSD01000242.1 GCA_016875155.1 Deltaproteobacteria bacterium
TTATATCGGAACTCGAACCGAGGCTGTCTCCCATCTTACCACAGCCTATGAACACGGCTTCACCGAATCAGCGGTCAACGCCCCTGTCCTCATCGCCGATGGTTTGAGGGGAAACAGCGCGGTCAACGTCAGAATTGATAAACCCATCTTTAAAACGGTTTCCATTAGCCATGCCATCCATATGGCGGATGTTCTGATCGGTGTGACTCATTTCAAGGGGCATGAATTATCAGGGTTCGGAGGGACGCTTAAAAACCTTGGTATGGGATGCGCCAGCCGTGAAGGGAAGTTGAACCAGCACTCGAACATCTCTCCCCAAGTGAAAAAGAAGGCATGTGTGGGATGCGAGACCTGTCTCCCCTGGTGCCCTTCGAGTGCCATCTCAATGATCCCACCTGATTCGGAAGGCAAGGCCAAACATTCCGTTGCCCTCATCGATCCAAAAAAATGCATTGGGTGTGGGGAGTGCATTCTCTCCTGCCCTCAAGGAGCCATCCAGATTCAGTGGAACGAATCCATTCCCCTCTTCCAGAAGAAGATGGTGGAATATGCCTATGGTGTCATTCATAAGAAGAAAGGGAAAGCCCTATACCTCAACTTTCTCACGCAGATCTCCCCTGCCTGCGACTGTTACGGATTCTCAGATACCCCGATTGTGAAGGATATAGGAATACTTTCCTCTAACGACCCGGTGGCCATTGACCAGGCTTCGGTCGATCTGGTCAATCAGGAAGAAGGAAATCGATCATCGAAGCTCACAAAAAACCTGGAAACAGGTGGAGATAAATTCCGAGCCCTTTATCCGGAAGTAGATTGGAATATTCAACTCGCCTACGCAGAAGAGGTCGGCCTAGGCACAAGAAATTATGAATTGATCAAGATTTAAATCAGCCCCTATGAGTTGACATGCTAAACCCAAACCGATCTTCATCTCCCAAGCCCCAACCCAGTCACCCTCTCTAACCAAAGATTGTACCTAAAATTGCGATCGCATTTTTAGGTACAATAAGAAGAGGTAGCAAGATGAAAACAAAAGAGAATGTAGCAAAAAGTAGTCACCCTACCAAAGGTTTAGATTTCCTTTCTCATTCGAGAGGCAAATTAGCAAGGGACGTTTTGTCAATGATTGCTGACGGAGTCATTATCCCTGCCACTTTTCTTGAACCTGTCCTCCCTAAGGCCATGCGCCCTCTTCTTAATGAATTTTCAAAAAGGTGCCACATTAAAAGGGGGGAGCCTCTCATAAAGTCACTCTCTTACCTTTATCGTAAACGTCTCGTTTCTATTACCGAAAAAGATGGTCAGCAGATTTTAACCATTTCCGAAGATGGTAAAAAACGCATCTTGCATTTCGATCTTGATAAGTTGGCCATTAAAAGACCTATAAAATGGGATGGTTATTGGCGCATTGTTTTATTTGATATTCCCGAACGGAAGAAGCAAGGCAGGGAGGCGCTTCGGAGTAAGTTGAAACAACTTGGATTTCACCAGTTACAAAAAAGCTGTTTTGTTCATCCTTTCGATTGCAAACCTGAAATTGATTTCATTTCTGAACTTTATGAGGTTTCGCCCTTTGTCAATTATATCGTCGCGAAAGAAATTGAAGGGATAACCCCACTCTTAAAATTCTTTAATCTTTCTTAAGGTTTCAAACCCACCAAACTTTTGATTCAACCCGGTTTTGTACCTAAAATTGCGATCGCAATTTTAGGTACAAAATATTTTGAGTGAACTGACGTTTGGCGGGTGAAACCACTATTGCATAGTAAGGTTTGTTGAAGAAAATGGATTGTTTTTTTAATATGCAAAGCAAGAAGTAACCCACGCCATCAGTATTTAACTTCTTTCAGGAATAATCCATGGGCGGGAGCAGTGGGGCCAGCTTTTTTCCTGTCTCTTGATTCGAGGATGTCCTGAAAGCCCTCCGGGCTGATTTTCCCTTTCCCCACTTCAACAAGAGTCCCTACGATGGCCCTCACCATCTGTTTTAAAAATCCACCGCCTTCAATCTCAAACCGCACCAGACCATCTTTTCCCCTTTTCCATTCAGCACGGAATATTTTCCTAACAGTCGTCTTCGTAGGGGTTCCTGTGGAACGAAAAGATGAGAAGTCATGTTCACCGACCAGTTTCTTGGTTGCCTGCCTCACCTTTTCCCAGTCCAGCCTCTGCGGGATATGCCAGGCATATCCACGATGAAATACAGATCGGACAGGTTGATTGATGATCTGATATTCATAGATCTTGCTCTTGGCTTGTTTCCGGGAATGGAAAGACTCTCCAGACTCTTCCACCTTTTTAATTGCGATGTCAGAAGGGAGGAGACTATTCAAAGCCTTTTGAATCGAACGGACATCCATGTGGCTTGTTGTTCTGAAATGGGCGACTTGCTCAAATGCATGTACTCCTGCATCTGTCCTCCCGGACCCTGTTAGACGGACATTCTCACCTGTTAGAAGTTTTAACTTCCCTTCGATCATCCCTTGAATGGTCGGCCCTTTGGCTTGCACCTGCCATCCCATGTAGTTCGTTCCATCGTATTCGATAAGAAGTTTAATGGTACGCATCTTCATTACCAAAATTCGAAATTCGAATATCGAATCTCGAAACAAATTCGAATTCTCGAAACCCAAATATCTTAAACTTTCTTTAGAACTTTTTAAATTTGGTCATTTGAGATTGTTTCGAATTTAGGATTTCGTGCTTCGAATTTGGCTATATATCTTTAATGCCCATCCGGGTTCAATGGTGATGGCTCCTTCGGGACAGATTTCCTGACAGCAGAAACACCGAATGCATTTCCCGTAATCAAATACCAGTCCTTTATTCTTTTCTTTGAGTGTCTTCGGTGGGCATATTTCAACACATTGGTTGCATAGCTTGCATATCTCTTTTTCGATTACAGGCTTTGCGCTCATGGCAGATTTTACGGTTTTTTTAATAAACCCGGGCAGATACCAATCGATCCGGTAAGGAGTGGGGAATTTGAAATTTGTTATCTTCACATCCCCAACTCTTTCGCCCACTGTCACAACATCATTCTCTCCCAGCCCCCGTTCAAAAGCGACCCGGTTTGTCATCAACGAGTCTCTGGGAAGTCCAAGAAGGTCACAGACAATCTGATCCACGCCGAGCGCATCTTTGCTTGCCAAAATCAATCCAAGGGGAATTGGGTCACCACTACCAGGTCCATTTCCTTCCATTCCAGTAATCCCATCGAGAATGGTTAGCGTCGGCTGAATGAGTTGATAGATGTCTACCAACATCTGGGCAAAGAGTTTCGGATCTTCTCCGGCCTTGAGATGCCAGAGCGCTTTGCTTGGTCCGGGAATGCACCCAAAAAGGTTTTTGACTCCGAGGGTCAGGAACATCTGGGCATGGGTCTTCCATTTCGGAAGATTGATGATGACATCGGCTTCGAGGACAGACTGATCGATCTCAATATTTTTAAAAACCTTTCCTTTTTTCTCCGGAGGTAAAACCGACCGATTAAATTCCACGATTGGACAACCCAATGAATCGGTCACCTCTTTGATTCCGGCTTTCTCAGCAACTTTTTTTGCACTCTCGATGCCAGGGCTGTCTCCGAGAAAAGGAATGCCGCCTGCTTCTTGAACGATTTGAACCACTCCTTTGACCACAGAAGGATGGGTCGTGACCGCTTTCTCGGGACTCTTTGCGGAAAGAAGATTGGGCTTGAGAAGGACACGGTCTCCTTTTTTAATAAATGAATGGATTCCCCCGATTAAATCAATGGATCGCCGAAGTGCCTTTAGAACTTCAGTTTCGTCATAGGTTAAACATTTGACAATGGAAACTTGTGTCGCCACCTATCCAAGCTTCTCCTTCCCGGTCATCTCTTGTATGGAAATCTCGATCACGGCTGTTTTTTTCACAATTTCAGGTGCCATGGCTCCGTAGCCACCTTCGGGTTGATACTTCTCCATCAGCTTTTCGAGGACCTTCAATTTTCCATCTTCATCCCTTACTAGAACAGCCTTCCCTTTAATGATCACGCTTCGATAGTAATATCCGGCCATGCAGGCAGGCCCATTTGCAGGAGCATAGGCAATCGGTTGGTCCAGTTCGAAACAGACAGGGCTTCCGCGGCGAATATCTCTGATTTTTTCTCCTTTTTTGGAGGAATGGATATAGATCCTTCCATCCCAGTAAACATAATTGACAGGCTTGATAACGGGAAAACCTTGAGAGTTGACTGTGGCCATCCTGCCAACCAGTGATCGTTCCAATAGGTCGGCTATTGTTTTCTTGTTTTCGATCTTTCTTTCCGGTCGTCGCATCCTCTGTCCTCCCTCGATCTTCTCCCAATCAACGGGATCGAATCACCCCGTCCCGGAATGTTGGAACAATGTCTATGATATCTACTTGAGCACAGTAAGCAAGGTCAGCTTCAAATCCCTTAGCCACCAGGTCTCTTCCATGAATCGAAGCGTAAAATACATCAATTAAGTTAGCTTCAAATCTTTGGTAGAGAATATGAGCGGAATGGGCTGCATCTGTTAAAGCAATGGAATCACCTTCTGTTTTGACGATCCGGTCGATCAACATCCCTCCACATATTGTATCCTCAAGAGAAAACCTCCCACCATCACCCGAAGGATAGAGAAGGACATTTTGATTCATATCAAGACACACCTTTGTAATTGCGCCAATGTTAAAAAAACTTCCGGCAATGACTTTTTTCCCAGAAGATACAGAATGGAATGCCTTAGTCCCGTTGGTGGTCGTGAGGATTAATCTCTTTCCTCTCACCTTTTCTGCGATATATTCTCTCGGGGAATTTCCGAGGTCAAATCCCTCTATCTTTTTACTTCCCCGCTCTCCTCCTAAAAGAGTACTGCCCGGAGGAAAATCCTTTGCCTTCTCAAATGCTTCCTCCACCGTAGCAACAGGAATGATCTCTAAAACCCCTTGGGAGGTGGCATGGACGATCACCGAAGTCGCTCGGAGCACATCGATGACAACCACTGTTTTTCGAGAGAGAGCTAAAGGATCGGGAGGAACCGGAAGAAATTGAATGTCGATACGCATGAGAGAAAATTATCATACCAGATGTCCTATTTCAAGCGAGGCAGGAAAAAGGGGTTTTTTAGAAAGTAATAAAAAAACTCTTGCATTTCAAATTTTCCTCTGTTATATAAAATTTTCGGGGGCTATAT
>VGSD01000243.1 GCA_016875155.1 Deltaproteobacteria bacterium
TTAGAGCAAGGGGTTTATCAATTGCGGATTGCGGATTTCGGAATGCCGATTTAAAAGGTTTTGGATTCCGCAATCCCCCGACCAGGTCGGGGCAGGCGCATTCGGCAATCCGAAATTATATTATATTATCCCTTATTGATTACTCCTGCGATATGTCCCCGGTTGACCTTCACTCTCACCTTGTCAGAGATTTCCACAGTGATTTTGTCATCTTTGATGCCGGTGATTTTGCCGTAGATTCCTCCGTTGGTCAGGACCTCATCTCCTTCTTTGATATTCGACAATAGATTCCGGTGCTCCTTGGCCCGTTTCTGCTGGGGACGAATAAGCAGGAAATAGAAGATGACGAAGATCAAGATGATGGGGAGAAAACTCAAAAACTGGGAACCTCCTTGCCCCCCACTTCCTCCCGGCGCTCCCATTGCATAAGCCAGATCCGTTAACATAGTTCCTCCTTTTTTATTTTATTCTGATAAACGAATTACACGAATGATAACGAATTTCGCGAATAAAATCTATTCCTTTTTATTTTTTTAAGCCGGTGTTGGTTCGCTCAAGGCAAATCCTTCATCCTCTGATTGATTAAATTTAGCCTGTTGGGCTTGATAAAATTGGATGAGTTTTCCTTCCTGGATAGCGGCACGGATTCTTTTCATCCAGTCTATATAATAATAGATATTGTGGATCGTATTCAACCTCGACGAAAGAATTTCATTGGCCAGGTAGAGATGTCTGAGATAGGCCCTCGAATAATACCGGCAGGCATAACAAAGACAATTCTCATCAACTGGCCTCGGATCCTCCGCATACTGAGCCTGTTTGATCGAGATCTTTCCCTTCGAAGTAAAGAGCATTCCGTTTCGTGCGTTTCTTGTGGGAAGAACACAATCGAAAAGATCAACCCCATGCATGACCGCATGAAGAATATCTTCCGGAGTTCCCACTCCCATTAAATAGCGTGGTTTGGAATCGGGCAAGATAGGAGCGGTCCACTCCAGAACGTCCTGCATCATGGGCTTGGGTTCTCCAACGCTGAGTCCTCCGATGGCATATCCCTGAAAATCGAGCCGGGTCAGATCTCTGGCGCTCTCTTCCCGGAGATCACGATACATCCCGCCCTGAACAATGCCAAAAAGAGCTGGGTCCCCATCTTTTTTTGCATGAAGGCATCTCTCAGCCCACCGGGTTGTGAGCCTTGATGATGCCTGAGCATACTCATGAGAGGAAGGGTAGGGCACACATTCATCGAGGACCATGGCGATGTCAGACCCGAGCGTCCTTTGAATCTCCATCACCTTCTCAGGCGTAAGAAAATGTTCAGACCCATCAATATGGGACTGAAACGTGACCCCCTCTTCTGTGATCTTCCGCAGTTTCGCAAGGCTGAATATTTGATAGCCACCGCTATCTGTGAGGATAGGTCTTTCCCAGTGGATAAAGCGATGGAGCCCTCCTAACCGTCCGATCGTCTCATGGCCCGGTTTGAGGTAAAGGTGATAAGTGTTTCCGAGGATGCCCTCCACCCCTACCTCCATTAGTTCTTCAGGCGTGATGGACTTGACCGTTCCCTGCGTTCCAACGGGGAAAAAGGCTGGAGTAGTGACCACGCCGTGATTGGTGATCATCCTTCCCAATCTTGCTTTTGAGGAACCATCTTTTTTAAGGATTTCAAATTGAAAAGCCATCACAACACACTATCGGAATAATGGAATAGTGGAATATTGGATTGTTGGGTTTATCTCAATCATTAATCTTGTCGTGGAAAAATTTTGCTTTATTTAAAAACATTATTCCATCATTCCAGTATTCCAACATTCCATATATCTCTTACAGGATCAACATGGCATCGCCATAACTGTAAAACCGATACTTTCTTTCAACCGCTTCTTGATAGGCTCTCAGAATGAACTTCCTGCCAGCAAACGCTGAGACGAGCATGATCAACGTCGATTTAGGGAGGTGAAAATTGGTCACCAAGCCGTCAATAACCCTTAACCGGTAGGGAGGATGGATAAAAAGAGAGGCGAATCCTGTTCCTGGTTTGATCCTGCCTTTATGGTCGGAAAAAGATTCGAGAGCCCGGGTCGTCGTCGTTCCAACGGCAATGATCCTCCCCCCTCGCGCTCTTGCCCGATCAATTTCTTCTGCCACTTCCTCTGTGATCTCCACCCACTCCTTATCCATCTTGTGTTCTTCGACCTCTTTCGCTTTAACCGAAGCGAATGTTCCTGGTCCGATGTGAAGGGTGATGAAGACGATTTTGATTCCTTTCTCTCTTAATGCAAGGATCATCGAGTGTGTAAAATGAAGACCCGCTGTGGGAGCAGCAATCGATCCGTCTTCCTTCGCAATGACGGTCTGGTAACGGTCCCAATCAAGGGGTTCATCTTCTCTCTTGATATAGGGAGGAAGCGGTATATGGCCTTCCTTCTGGAGAAGATCCTCTACCCGTATTCCTTCGGGAAAAGTGATTTTTCCCCTCCCGCCTTTCACATTGCTCAATTTCCCATAAACTTCCTTTCCGAATCGAATTTGGACTCCGCCCTTCACCTTTCCAACATTTCTGACCAGGGCATCCCATTGCCCCTTGACTCCATTCCATGAGGGGATGAGAAGAGCCTCAACCCTTCCACCGGTTTCTTTGAATCCGATCAATCGGGCAGGGAGGACACGGGTATTATTCATCACCAGGAGATCGCCGGAGTTTAAATCATCAGGGATATCCTCGAATCTCCGATGCTCAATCGATCCCCGGCTTCGGCTGAGGACCATTAAACGGGACTCTCCCCGCTGGGAGGAGGGATACTGGGCGATGAGTGACTTTGGAAGAGTGTAATCGAACTCTTCAATTTTCATATTTCAAACATCAAAAAGGATTTTAGTTCAATTAAGTTAACAGGTTAAACACGAATCCGCAAGTCACAATTTGACTTTTAGGTACGCTTCGATTAACTTAGAACCTAAATTGAGCGATTTATTTTAAATTTCATTGTAGCGCAACCCTTTAGGGTTGCTTTTCATGCCTACCTGCGGTAGGCAAGCAAGGCTAAAGCCTTGCGCTACAAATCACCGTTTGGGTGATTTTAAACCTGATCTGAAGTCTGTTGCTAAAGAGGTTTTCAAAAAAAATCGCTCAATTTGGGTAGAAATAATTTTCAGGATTGATAAATCACCCCCAGTTTCCTCGGGGAAGGGGGGGTTAGATTATCTTTTAATATCCTAAGGGGAAAAGATGAAAAAATTCTCTTACAAAGATTCGGGTGTTGATGTTGAGAAGGGAGATTCATTCGTCCAGGCCATCAAATCGATGGTCGAAGCCACGTTCCGTCCGGACGTGATGACGAAGATTGGCGGTTTTGCAGGGTGCGTCTCTCTCAACCTCGAAAGGTATAAGAAGCCCGTTCTGGTTTCTTCAACGGATGGAGTGGGGACCAAATTGAAGATCGCTTTCCTCATGGACCGTCATGACACCATAGGCATTGATCTGGTAGCCATGTGTGTCAATGACATCATTGTCAGCGGAGCCAGACCGCTCTTTCTCTTGGACTATTTTGCGACCTCGAGGTTGGACCAGGAGAAAGCAATGGAGGTGGTTAGTGGTATCGCCAAAGGGTGTATGGAAGCCGAATGTTCTCTCATTGGGGGCGAAACCGCGGAGATGCCGGGATTTTATGTAGAAGGAGAATATGATCTTGCTGGCTTTGTAGTCGGGATTGTAGAAAACTCACAAATGATTGACGGTTCAGGTGTGACTGTTGGAGATAAGTTGATTGGAATTGCCTCAAGTGGCCTCCATAGCAATGGATATTCACTGGTCAGAAAAATCATCCTTGAACACCTTCGGATGGATCTCAGCCAAAGGGTGGATGAGATCGGGGAAGTCCTTGGAGATGAACTTCTTCGACCAACCCGGATCTATGTCAGGACCGTGCTGCCCCTGATCAGAGATTTCAATATCGGCGGAATTGCCCATATCACTGGCGGAGGGATTACAGGTAATCTTCCGCGTGTCATTCCAAAAGGGTGTAAGGCCATCGTTCGCAAAGGGACATGGGATATCCCCCCGATCTTCCCGTTCCTGCAGGAGAAAGGAAATATTTCGGAAGATGAGATGTTTAAAACCTTCAATAATGGGATCGGGATGATCCTTATTGTAAAGAGCAAGGAAGCCGAGGAGATTCTGGGAAGGCTTCGCTCGATGGGGGAGAAGGCATTTTCCATCGGAGAGATTGGAAAGGCAGAGAAGGAAGAGGACTCCATCGAGCTTATCTAAAAAGCCTTATGTGACCATGCCACAAAAAAGATCATCCTCGAAAATAACACTCAAAACCCCTTCGACATCGAATCAAATCGTGTTGTTAAGCGCCTGCCTGACCGGGATCGAAAGCCGTTACGATGGTCATCATAAGTTGAGAAAAGGGTTGCTTCGGAAATTAAGGAAGTGTCCGATCCTGCCTGTCTGTCCCGAGCAGTTGGGCGGCCTTTCCACTCCGAGGAGCCGCGCACAGATCATTGGAGGAAACGGGTCTGAGGTCCTGAAAGGAAAGGCAAGGGTGGTTAACGCCCAAGGACAGGATGTGACCGCCCAATTCATCAAAGGGGCTAAAGAAACCCTTAAAATCGTCAGACTGAATAACATCAATAAAGTTTTTCTTAAGGAGGGAAGTCCTTCCTGTGGGACCAAACGTTGTATCAGAAGAGAGAAACAATCAGGCCCGGGAGTGACCACAGCCCTTCTTCTAAAAGAAGGAATCGACGTCGTTGGAGTAGAATAAGGACAGAGAAGTAAACAGACCTCGATGAAATCTGATTCTAAAGTCTTTGATGTGGTGATATTGGGGACCGGGCTGAGTGGCTTGATCGCTGCCACCCAGTTAGCCAAAGAGCACCGTAGCGTTCTGCTTTTAAAAGAGAAAAGATATTGTTCTTTCTTTAAAAGGGATGGGTATTGCTTCATCCCATTTTCAAACTTTTCAGAGAAACTGGTTCAAACAGGCCCATTGAAGAAGGTATTTTATTCAATAGACCGGCGTGGAGACCCGAGTGGAAGAGGCCGAACAGAACAGGACATCTTCTATCAGGTGGTTCTTCCTGGAGCGCGAATCGACGTTTATCGTGAACCTTCCCGTCTTAAGAGGGAATGGAAAAGAGAGTTCCCGGACGAATTGAAT
>VGSD01000244.1 GCA_016875155.1 Deltaproteobacteria bacterium
CGATGGTTTTCTTTTTGATACGTTCACACTACCCAAAACCTCTCACCCCGCGATTACAGCTCGTATCAAAATCTTAGCAGAAATGGACATCACTGAGACAAGGCTTCCCCAGGACGGGAACTTCAATGTCAAGATGGAGAACCGTGGTTTTGAGATCAGAGTCTCTACTTTTCCGACGATTTATGGCGAAAATGTGGTCCTCCGTATCCTGGATCAGACAAGCCCTCTTCTCACGCTGGAGGACCTGGGGTTTTCAGAGGAGATGTTAGTCCAATTTAAACACCTTCTCCGGAAGACCACAGGGATGATACTGGTCACCGGTCCAACTGGAAGCGGAAAAACAACAACCCTTTACGGCTCTCTCAATCTGATCAACTCCGTCGACAAGAATATCATCACCATTGAAGATCCGGTCGAATACCGACTCTCTTTAATCCGTCAGACGCAGATCAACCCCAAGGCAGGGATCACCTTTGCCTCCGGCCTGAGGTCGATACTCCGTCAGGACCCGGATGTAATCATGGTGGGCGAAATCCGAGACCTTGATACCTCTGAAATTGCCATCCAGGCTGCCCTCACTGGCCATCTGGTGTTAAGCACCCTTCATACGAATGATGCGCCAGAAGCGATCACCCGGCTTCTGGATATCGGTGTTGAACCCTATCTCATCTCATCCTCTGTGATTGGCGTCCTGGCGCAGCGGCTGGTCAGAGCCATCTGCCCTCACTGTAAGACGAAGGTTCCTCCGGATGAAGACGTATTGAAGGAAGTTGGAGATCAGATTTCAAGATTGAAAGGACCCTCCTCTTTTTCCCGTGGAAAAGGATGTAAACATTGTAAACAGTCGGGCTATCTGGGAAGAAAAGGGATTTTTGAGCTTCTCATTATAAATGATAAAGTGAAACGCTTGATCTCGGAAAAGGCTTCCTCTTTTTCTATCCGCGATGCAGCCCGTGAAACAGCAGGGCTCATCTCTCTCCGCGAGGATGGTTTGATGAAGGTCTTGAAGGGAATGACCACACGGGAAGAAGTAGACCGGGTCGCCTACTAATGTCTATATGTTGGATGAATCTACATTTAAACTGTAGGGCAAGCCTTTAGGCTTGCTTGAAGCCCTACCAATAGCAGGGCTAAAGCCCTGCTCTACATATAGATATTTCTATCGTCTGCAATAAATTGGGATTAACGAAATAGGTTGAACTTGATAATCCAGTAAACGGCCGCCAGGCCATCCCTCCAGTTGATCTTTTTTCCTTCAGAATAGTCCCTTCCCCAATAAGAGATGGGAACCTCATAGACGCGGCAACCCATCTTGGCAATCTTGGCCGTGAACTCAGGCTCAAACCCGAACCGATCGCTCTCAATCTTAATTTTTTTAAGAACTTCGGAGCGAAAAGCCTTATAGCCAGTTTCCATATCCGATAGATTAAGGTCGGTAAACATATTGGATAGTGTCGTCACAACCTTATTTCCAATATAATGCCAGAAATAGAGGACCCGGTGTGTCCCTCCCTGAAACCTCGACCCATAGACCACGTCCGCGACACCGTCAAGGATAGGAGCAATCAATTGAGAATATTCTGAAGGATGATATTCCAGATCTGCATCCTGAATGATCGTGATCTCTCCTGTAATTTGGGGAAGACCCGTCCGTATGGCCGCCCCTTTCCCTTGATTCTTCTCATGGAAGAAGGTCTTGATCCCTTCGCTATGCTCCTTGAGAATGAGAGCCGTTCCATCGTTGGAACAGTCGTCAACAACAATAATCTCCTTCTCGAAGGGGGCTTCTTTCACACGTTTGATGATTTCGAGGATCGTCTTGGCTTCGTTATAGACTGGAATGATGATGGAAAGTCTCACCTCTGTGCTCCTTTTATTTTCCACAAATTCCTCCGTAGGATTACCCATCCAATCAATAAAAGTGCTCCGCCGACCAAGGTGATGCCAGCGCCCAGTTTAAAACTAATGGGATCAAACATGAAATCCACTCGATGTGACCCGTTGTTAAGTGTTATAGCACGGAAATGATAATTGGCACGTAGAATTTTTTCCTCTCTCCCATCTACAAAGGCTTTCCAGCCAGGATAGTGAGTGTCACTTAGCACCAGAATGGATTTCTCGTCTGTCCTCACCTGTAGTGACAACCGATTATTCGTCTCAGAGATGAACTTCACAAATTTCTTCTCATCCCCAATTGTTAAAGAGTCGGGCGTAGAATTTTGATGATTCCATTGAGGGACCTCTTCTAGTAACACCTTCCTGCCCGACTGAAAATCCTTGTCAACCATCTCCGGTAGAATCTCTTTTGGATCCATCACCTTAAAGTCTTTTACAATCTGCGCCTTTGGAGAAGGCTTTTTGACCCTGTATAACTTAATGGTCTCCTTCCTTAAAAGCTCCTCCCTTTCTCCTTCGAGTCCTTCCAATCTTGCATAGATCAGTTCAAACCTGGGGTCTTCTTCGAGCGAAGTAACGGAAATGACATACTTGACTCCATAAACGTCCACAAGATGGCTTGACGAAATGGACGGAAGATTTATAAATTTTCTGTAAAGGTCATCGTTCTTCTTTAATCGAACCACATCAATCCCCCAGATATCATGAAAATGATAGATCATGTTCAAGGATGGCAGATGCTTCTCTTTAATGAGATCGAATGGAACAGCATTGCCCAACAAGATGGGCGTATCCAGATTGATGGTTTTCGATGTCGAAAAAATTCTGAAAGGTCCTTTTTCCAAAGAGATGGCTTCCACAATTTTAGTCTTCCGGAAATAATCGTCCGTTTTTTCCTTACCATAGAAACCCATATTGCCGAAGAGATCGGCAATGAGGAAAATAATAAGCGATACCTTTGCCCATCCTTTCCATCTCACCTCAAAGCCTACCCTGAATAGAAGAAAAAACAAGGTGAGATAAAAGAAAAATCTCTTAGTGTGAAAGAGGTTTGCAGAGAGGTGATTAAATTGAGGAAAGTCTATTTCTCTCGCCTTAAGAAAATGCTCGATCTGTCCGTGACCCAACACAAGAAACAGGAGTGTACATCCAGAAATAAGGGAAAATCCCATGAGGAGATGCTTAAATGTCTTACCCTCTCTCTCTTTTGAAAATTGCCGGAGGCTCTCAAAACCCAAACCTGCAGTCACGGCAAGGGCAAGAATGAAGATATAGAGAAACTTAACCGGATATCGGATTCCATTGAAAAACGGGACATACTTAAACACAAATGGGTAAAGGGGATTATATTTTCCGAGAGACAAAAAAAGGGAGAAGATCATAAGGGCTAGAAAAAAAGGCCGGTTTCCACTGATTTTCCTCACCCAACCCTCCTTCTCATTGGGGAAAGAACCAGGGTAATGGATAAAAAAGAATATCAGGCTCAATATAAAAGGCAGTCCCCCCGTATACATGGTCTTCAGCCAACATTGAGTGATCCAGTATTTCTTCATATCCAGAAAATAGCCATAGGCATCAGGTAAAAAGAAGAGAAGGATATCCTTCGGGGTGAAACTCCAGACCGTTGCCTCGTGATAGGAAATTCCTTCCCCCCGTATCGAGTGAAGCCAGAGTTCAAGAAATGGGAGGAGTTGAATCGCAGAAAAAATGATAAACGCAATGGAAAGGATGAGAAGAGACCGGATTCCAAAAGCGATTCTTTTCCATCGTCTTTGCCCTTCTTCTGCCCATTGATCAGAAGTGACTGGTAAAAATATCATGAATAAAAGTACAAAGAAATTACCATAGACCACTTCAATCCCCCCTCCCAGAAAAGAAAGGGTGGTGAAGATGGCGGTGATCACCTCATTTCGGATTCCCGGACGGATCAGTGCCCTTCTGAAAAAGAGTAGGATCAGGGGTGTCCAGACAACCGAAAGGAGGATGTTGAGAAGGCTATGGACAGAAAGGAAATATCCTCCGAGCATCCAGACCAGACCTGAGACGAGAGATCCCGTTGAGCTTACCTTCAGGTCTCTCATAAAGAGATAGGTAAACAACCCGGCTAAAAAAAAGTGGAGAAGGATGATGGAATTGAAGGCAATATCGAATGGAAGTAGAAAGAAGAGACCATTCAATGGATAGAGCACCCCATTCTGTGGATTGGCAAAAAAAGGGGCGCCTGAGAACTGGTAGGGGTTCCATAAGGGAAAATCCAGTTGTTTCAGACTCTCTACCCAGAAAAACCTTGGAGGAATAAAGTAGGGGGCGAGGTCCCTCTCAGTCAGAAGATATCTCTCTCCGAAGAGGTCATAAAAAAAGAGGATTGAGGAAAACAAAAGGGTCAGAACAGCCAAAACGTCAGCTCTTTTGACCCTTTTGATGAGTCTTTTTATCTGGTTGATCACAAAGAAATGTGACTACCTCTCACCATGTCGCCGTGGCAGCCACTATTGTTCCATAGGTTGTTGGCGCCTGCATTTGCGTTGGCGATATAGTAAAAAGGTAGGTATATCCACCTACTGTCAGCGTGAAGTTTGTAGCATTAAAGGCGTAGGTCGCTCCCTGAATATTCGCATTGTTCACAATCTGGTCCATGGTATAAGAAGGGACCGTCCCTTTTAAAAGGCGATCGCCAAACACGAGTGCATTCGAGCTTCTTAGAGCACCCAGTATCCCTCGTGCTGTCCCATTGGCAGCATCCCGTGTCAAATCGACATATCTCGGAATGGCCACTGCCGCTAGAATACCGATGATGACAATAATGACAATCAATTCAATCAACGTAAAACCCTTCTGATCTTTCATCATCTCCCCCTCCCTTTATTAATTTAAATAAAGCTTCCTTACCACGTCGCAGTGGCAGCCGTAATGGATGCATAAGTCGTCGGGGCCTGCATTTGTGTCGGCGAAAGCGTAAAAAGGTAGGTAAAGCCTCCTGCTGTTAACGTCACATTGGTCGCATCATAAGCATAGGTTACCCCTTGAATATTTGCATTGTTGATAATCTGGTTCATCGTATAGGAAGCAACCGTCCCTTTTAAGAGACGGTCTGCGAAGACAATCGAATTGGCACTTCTCAATCCTGCCAATACCCCCCTTGCAGTGGCATTAGCTGCATCCTGAGTTAAATCGAGGTATCTCGGAATGGCCACCGCCGCTAAAATACCAATGATAACAATGATTATGACAAGTTCAATTAATGTGAAACCTTTCCTTCCTTT
>VGSD01000245.1 GCA_016875155.1 Deltaproteobacteria bacterium
TTGCCTTCCATAAATATCCTGACATGGGGTGTGTCCTCCTTTCCATTGGGATTCGATTTCGTCCAAAAATCTTCCCAAGAGGATAACACCCCTCTTTCCTTATTTACACACAACATTGTACCTTAGCTTCTTAGGCATTTTTAAGATTTTTAAAAATCGTGGAAAGTTCGATCGTCTTTTGACGAATTTGCGATCGACTGAATCTCCGAAAATATTTTCTCCAGAACCTCAAAGAAAGGCTCAAGGCTTTCCGGCCGTAAAGCGGAAATGGACACCGCACCGTATCTTTTGCAGAGCGCCTTCGCCTCCTCCTTTTCCACCCGGTCCTCTTTATTAAAAACAAGAAATTGGGGGATCTCTTCCAGCCCTAATTCGAGAATCAGTTTTTCAACAGCCTCCATATGATCCTCTCGCCTAGGGCTGCTGATATCGACCAGATGGATCAACAGGTCGGATTCTTTTAGTTCATCAAAGGTGGGACGGAACGCGCCCATCAGATCTCTGGGAAGGTCCTTAATGAAACCAACCGTATCCGTGATCACCAATTCATCTGGCCTCCCATTCAGATGGAATGCGTTTGCCAACCTCAATCTCCTTGTGGCCGTATCCAGGGTGGCAAAAAGTTTATCCTCCACGCAGAATTGGCTCCGGGTGAGAAGATTAAAAAGAGTGGATTTTCCTGCATTGGTATACCCGATAATGGAAACGATTGGGATTCCGGCTTTCTTGCGAAGCGCTCCCCTCTGTTTTCTCCTCTGACTCAACCGTTCCAATTCCTTTTCCAACAGATGAATTCTCTCCCTCGCCCTCCGGCGATCAATCTCAAGCTTCGTCTCTCCTGGTCCTCTTCCTCCGATCCCTCCAGTCAGCCTTGAGAGGGCCAGGGTTTTTCTGGCCAGTCGTGGAAGAAGATATTTGAGCTGGGCCAGTTCAACCTGTGTTTTACCATCCCGGCTATGAGCCCTCTGAGCAAAGATATCCAGAATGAGCTGGGTCCGGTCAATCACCCTCAATTCTGTCCGGTCTGAGATGGATGCCATCTGACCAGGGGTCAGGTTCTGATCGAAGATGATCAGATCGACTCCCATTTGCATACACTTCACTAACAATTCCTTTAACTTCCCCTCACCAATCAGGGTGGAATGGGAAACCATCTGAGGTCTCTGGATGATGGTTTCGACCACTTGCAGGCCGCTCGATTCCGCAAGGTCTTTTAACTCCTCCATGGAGTTTTCTAAGGCCTCCCTGCTCTGCCGGCTCACTGATAGAAGGATAGCCTTCTCCTGGCGCCCCTTAGTGGAAACGACTCGCTGTCCTCTTTGAAATTGATCTTCGAGAGATTGGACCCACTTCAGGAAATCTCCATCCAACTGCCTCCATGATGATGGGGGATCAATCTCCCACACCTTCTTTGCAGGATTATCAGGAAGGAGATGGGCGGAGTGAGCCACTCTCTGATCCTCCTTGTCATCGCCCGAAAGAGCAACAATCATATCCAGCCTTAAAAGGGCAAGGTCGGTTAGATCCTCCTCGCTCAGAGGCTCACCCCGAAGGTGTGTATGAATCATTCGCAACCCTCTTAACCTTGGAATTCCTGTCCGGTACCGTGACAGATCAGGAATCGTCACTCCCCGCTGATCCCCAACGATGACCATCTCTATGGTCCCTCTCCTTCCGACAAGGATGCCAATCTGGCGACGGATTTCATTGGAAAGGTCGACTAAAAGGCGGGCAACTTCAGGAGTGACGATCTGTTTGGGCGGAATCTTTCGCCGGTAGATATACCCAATCCTCTTGATCTGATTAGGCTTCAAACCAATGATATTTCCAAAGACCTTGCTGATGTATTCCTCCTTTTATCAAATGTTAATACGATCCAGGAATCAAGTCAATCTTCCCTTTTTCTCCCTCATCCCCCGCTCTCGATACCGAAATTTTCATAAAACGTTCAATAACCCACAGATTGGTTAGAAGATGCTCGGTTATTTTTGTTGTGGTAAAAGAAGAACTTCCCTTTGCAAAAGCCATAAACGAAACGAGTTGGTCTGTCAGATGGAAATCAATACAACCGTCTGACTCCAGATATTCTTTCAGTAAATCGACAGCCTCGTCAGCCACCGACTCTGCCCTCTTTCCCCTCTTTCCAAGGGAAGAAAATCCTGCCATGGCCCCTTCTGATTCGGCCACGAGAAAGAGACATGATCCCTGGCCATATGATGGTACCTCGGAAAGAATCTCGATCTCCGCCTTTAAGTTCAACTCCTTCTCTATTCGGATGAGGGCATGTTCCCTCTGCCTTTCGGCCACATGCCCTGGAAGATTTGAGATGGCTGAAATGCCATAAACTCTCTTAAGGGAACCACGATGGTTTAATGAGACATTGGATAAATCAGACGCAGGATCAATCTCTACCTTTATTCTGCCACCGCCCTTTGGATACCAACCCCATCTTTCAATCTCAGCCTCCACTCGAACCCCCATCAAAGCAAGCGTTGGAAAAAGAACTTCAGTGAGATAGTGAAAGGGAGGGCTCCATGCCACATGTGTTCCTCCTGTCAGAACGAGACTGGATTTCGAATCAGCAAGTGAAAGTGGAAGAAGAAGTGTTTGAAGAAGAAGAGTAACAGAACCTGCTGTTCCTATGTCGAACTCGTAGTGGCCAGGAACGATCTTCTCAGGAATAAAGGTTATAGCATCAGACCCGATTTTTACCCCATCAGTTCTGGCGTTTGTGACCTTTGCCAGTGCCTCAATGCTTTTCAGGTGTTGGGGCTGGAGTCCTGGATTCTTCCGGCCTGCCCGGATCCGATTGATTTTAATAGGCCTATTCAGAATCGCAGAAAAAGCAAGGGCGGTCCTTAAGATCTGCCCTCCCCCTTCTCCATAAGACCCATCAATCTCGATCATGCTTTCGGCCTTTGCCACTGACCCCTCTCACTTCAAATTATTTAAAAAACCGCACGTTGTCAATTGATTCGGGTTTTAAAATGATTCATTTTGTGTTAGTTTAAATATGATTTTGACTTTGGAGGAAAATAAATTGCCTGAATTGATTGTCCTTGGCTCAGGAACTGGAATTCCCTCTCTAAGGAGAGCCTCTCCAAGCCTCCTTCTTCTCTCAGGAAATTCCCGAATCTTAATTGACAGTGGTCCAGGTGCCCTGAGAAAAATGCTTGAGGCCGGAGTCACTTACCGGGATGTGGACCTGCTTCTCTACACCCACTTACATCCTGACCATACCGCAGACCTTGTCCCAATTCTCTTTGCCTGTAAATATGGTGATCTCCCTCGGGAGAAAGAGTTGACCTGCATAGGAGGGCCTGGATTCAAACTCCATTTTGATAAGATCAATGATCTCTATGGTTCCTGGATCAACCCACAGACTTATCATTTAACAATCAAAGAAATCTCTTCAAAACCTCTCCTCTTTGGAGAGATGAAGATTCTCTCAAAACCCATGGCTCATCTGCCGGGAAGCATTGGCTACCGAATTGAATGGCAAGATGATAAGTCAATCGTCATCTCTGGTGATTCGGATTACTGCGAGAATATTGTCAACCTCGCTTCGGAGACCAACCTCCTTGTCCTGGAATGCTCTTTCCCAGATGGAAAAAAGGTGGAGGGCCATCTCACCCCTTCTCTCGCAGGGAGGATCGCCAGGGAATCCCACTGTAAAAGACTGCTCCTCACCCACCTCTACCCCATCTGTGACCAGCATGACATCTTAACCCAGTCCAAACAGGCCTTTCAGGGAGAGATCATCCTCAGTGAAGACCTCATGAGGATTGAGATTTAGACCATTCGATTTGACAATCCCATCTTTTTAGGATAGTTTATTAAGCAAAGGAGGGTGCTTTGAAAAAATATTCTCTAAACATTTTGAAGGTTTTAATCATTATCAGCCTGCTGGTGATTATGGGCACACCTGCCCATTCCCAGGAGAAGGCTCCAATCTATGCCATCGAAGTAGACGGGATTATCAACCCGGCGACTGCAAAATTTATTATCCAATCGATTGACCAGGCTACTGAGAATGGTGCACAGTGCCTTATCATCCAATTAGATACCCCCGGTGGCTTGATGGAGTCGATGAGAATTATTGTTAAAAAAATCCTTAACTCCAGCATACCTGTGGTCGTCTATGTGTCCCCAGGTGGAGCAAGGGCTGCCTCTGCAGGCGTCTTCATCACGATGGCGGCTCACATCGCTGTCATGGCTCCAAGCACCCATATTGGAGCCGCCCACCCTGTCTCCCTGGGTGAGGGGAAAGAGAGCAAGACGATGAGCGAAAAGATCGTCAATGATACTGTCTCCTATATCAAGACGATCGCTAAAACCAGGGGAAGAAACATTGATTGGGGCGAAAAGGCTGTCCGAAAAAGCGTTTCCATTACAGAAGAGGAAGCGCTCAAACTAAACGTAATCGATTTCGTCAGCCCGGACCTCCAGGATATTCTCAATAAAATTGACGGCAAAGTGGTCAAATTTGACGGAGTGACCCGCACCCTTTTGACCAAGGGGGTGAAACCGCGCCCCCTTGAGATGAGCTGGCGGTATCGCTTCCTCGACATCATCTCGAACCCCTCCATTGCCTATATTCTGCTGATGCTTGGAATTTACGGCATCTTTTTCGAGCTTTCAAATCCAGGGGCAATCCTTCCCGGGGTGGTCGGAGGAATATTCCTCATCCTTGCCTTTTACGCCCTGCAGATGCTTCCCATCAATTTCGCAGGCCTCGCTCTCATCCTCTTTGCCATCATCCTCTTCATCGCTGAGATCAAAGTGGTAAGCCATGGTCTGCTTTCAGTCGCTGGCGTGATCTCCCTCTTTTTGGGCTCTCTGATGTTAATCGAGTCCCCCACCGAATATATGAGGATTTCCTTGAGCGTCATCATCCCTGCGGTAGGGGTCAGTGCGGGCTTCTTCATCTTTGCGGTAACAAAGGCGATTAGGGCGCGTCTGACCAAGCCGACCACAGGAAAGGAAGGCATCATAGGAGAGATAGGAACCGTCATAACCCAGCTTGCTCCGGAAGGAAAGGTGGCCATTCATGGAGAATTCTGGAAGGCCGCGTCTGACCAGCCCATCGATGTAGGGGAGAAGATTCAGGTCATCAGCGTTAATAACCTCATTTTGAAAGTAAAAAAACTCT
>VGSD01000246.1 GCA_016875155.1 Deltaproteobacteria bacterium
CCAAGATAAAGTACCTTTTACCCTTATTTCATGGTATCTTAAAGGTGTTTAGGGGCATAATTTTACCCACTCACTTACGCGATGATCCATTATTTTAATGGGACTGCTTCTGATGGCGGGTGATAAAATTCCGTGGATTGGAAAGTTACCCGGAGATATCCTGATTAAAAAAGAGAAGTTCACATTCTATTTTCCTCTCACCACCTCCATCCTCATCAGTATTATTTTGACGTTGCTGTTTACATTGTTTCGAAAGTGAGTGGAATCAGACCTCAACATGCACATTAAAAATCAAACTTATTTAATCTGAAGACCAGACCCGGTAAGATTTAAAAGAATTTGTGAATTTGATTGAGAGGAGAATATTTATGGTGGATAAACTTCATCAGTTTAAGTTAATGCTGCTAATCATCACCTTACCTATTTTATTCTCCTGTTCCTCTGCTCAATTGTATCATGACCGAGGAATTGACTATACTAAGAAAGGCCAATATGATAGTGCGATCTCAGATTTCACCAAGGCTCTGGAGATCGACCCAAAATATGCTGATGCCTTTGGCAACCGGGGACTTGCCTTCTTTTATATAGGCCAATTTGATCTGGCGATCTCGGATTTCACCAAGGCTCTTGAGATCAACCCAAGATATACTGATACCTACAACAACCGGGGGCTTGCCTACTTTTATAAAGGCCAATACGATCAGGCGATCTCGGATTACACCAAGGCTCTTGAGATTAACCCAAGGTATACTGATACCTATAACAACCGGGGGCTTGCCTACTTTTATAAAGGCCAATACGATCAGGCGATCTCGGATTACACCAAGGCTCTTGAAATCAATCCAAGGTTCCTTGATGCCTACACTAATCGGGGATTTGCTTACTATTATAAAGGACAACACGATCAGGCCATTTCAGATTACACCAAGGCTCTTGAGATCAACCCAAGATATGCTAAGGCATACGGTAATCGGGGAGTTTCCTATTATAGTAAAGGCCGATACGATCAGGCGATCTCGGACTTCACCAAGGCTCTTGAGATCAATCCCAGGGATGCTGAGGTCTACAATATCCGAGGGATCACCTATTCAGACAAAGGACAGCATGATCTGGCGATCTTGGATTTCACCAAAGCCCTTGAGATCAACCCGGCGTATAGTCAAGCCTTATTCAACCGGGCCAAGGCTTATTATTCAAAAAGAGAATATGATAAATCTTGGAAAGACATTAATGAATTGCAGGAGGCTGGGCAAAAGATTCCCCCTGAATTCCTTAACGATCTTCGTAAAGCTTCAGGCAGAGATAAATAAATTAAATGATTAGCCCCCAATGACTAATCTTCACTCTTTATGGATACTTTTGTTAACCCACTCTTTTTAACCATAAAGCTTCTTCAATAACCAGGCCATTCGTTGGCCGAGCCCTTTGACCATCTGTAGGCCTTCTTCATCCTTTTCAACCTCTCCCTTATCCCGTCCGATACAGATGGCTCGACCTGCGATGAATATCTCCTGGCTCAAAAGGAAATGGTTCATCGAATCAACGGTATGCATGGCTCCAGAACGGCGGAAAGCAACCACTGTAGCTCCCACCTTATTCCGATACAGACCACCATTCGCCCTGGAAACAAAACCCGAACGGTCAATCAAAGCTTTCATCTCGGCAGTAACATCGATAAAAAAGGTAGGTGAACCCAAGAGAATTCCCTCTGCTCCCATCATCTTTTGAATATATTCATTGAGGGCGTCATTTTTTACAGCACATTGCTTGTCCTTATTCTCAAAACACTTGTAGCAGGCGATACAACCCTGAATTTTCTTCTCTGATAGTTGGACCAGGTCTGTTTCGATACCTTCTTTTTGAAGTTCCCGGAAAAGATAATTGATAAGAATCGAAGTGTTTCCATCTTTACGAGGGCTACCATTAAATGCAACAACCTTCATTTCTCTTTCCTCCTTTTTCTCTATTTTGTGTTCGTATTTTAAGTCATCCAATGAGACCTTGCAGCCATCCAATTCTTTAGGATCTCTGGCAGCCAACCCTCAAGACCCTTTGAGAGATAGAAACGGGGCAAAAGAAGGTTATCATTAGAAGAAATCACTCCTTCGTCAACGGCTATTTTAGCCAGAGGGGTGTATGGATAAATACGGACACCCGCGGTGATTCTTAAGGTGTGGAATTTCAGGGAATCGGCAAAGGCAAGGCTTTCTTCAACTGACCTCTTCGTCTCTCCAGGGGTTCCCAATAACAGGAATCCCATTTGGTTTATTCCGTAGTCAGAAATCGTCTCAGAAATTTGGCACACTTCATTCGGTGTGAACTGTTTGTTCAAGTTCTTCAGGATCTGCTCAGAACCACTTTCAAATCCTAAACTAACGTGTTCACAACCAGATTTGGCCATAAGCCGTATGATCTCTTCATCGACTTCCTTAGGATATAGAATGGACCACCATCTGATATTTAGATCATAGTCCATCAATTTATTGCAAATTTCTTTAGCATAAGAGGGTGGGAGGTTAAAGGTACTATCAACGAAATAGAACCGTTTGACCCCGGCTTCCCTCCAACGGGCAATCCACTGGACAACCTTTTCAGGGGAACGTCTTCGTATTGTTTGACCCTCAATGGTCCCTGTGCTGCAATAACTGCAGTTTAAAGGGCATCCCCTTCTGGTCTGAACCGGCATCCATATTTCCTCTTTCTTCGATAATACAGGCCAAAGGTCCGGCTCTGGGAGAAGCAACTGATCCTGATCTTTTACAAATACTCTCTCACACTGCAGTCCATGACCCGGGAGATAGAGACCTGGCAATTTTGAAAAGTCAGCACCTTGCTCTATTCGACTTATCAACTCCGGGAAAACGACCTCGCCTTCTCCCTGGATACCCATATCTGCACCTAAAAAGGACAGAACGCTTTCGGGAAACATACTGTACCCCGCCCCACCTAAAACAATAAATGCCTCAGAAAGATCCCGGCAAACTGTAATGATGCCACGAACGGGGTCTAATAATAACCGGGGATTTTCCATTCTCTGGTCATCGATATTTCTTACTGATATCCCAATCACATCAGGACGGAACCCTTTGATCGCTTCTTGGAGGACCAATCGAAAGTCATTTTCTGTCATCAAATCCACTATGACCACTTCGTGTCCTGATCTCTGGGTTGCAGCAGCCACACATGCCAAACCAAAAGGCAAGACAGACATATTTATCTTTTCTGTGTTGGCAGAGATAAGAAGGACTTTCATTACATTCCCAGATCTAAACTCAAATAACCTTTAATAAATCTTATACCATAAGGGAAAATCTCTATCAAACAAGGGGACTGCCTCCGGCTTTTTAGTTGCATAAGGGGCGAGATTGGATTATTCTTTGGACCATGATTCAGTATGTTCTGGCGGAAGATATTGACCTGAGAGTAAGAGAAATTATCTGGAAACTGAAGATGACCCACATTGATCAGACCCGGGTCATCTGCTTAAGGAGTAAAGGTTCAGGGAGCAGAAGGGTGATTGCTCGGTGTCATGGACTGCCGCGGATCATGCAGGTGGCCCTTAAACAGAAGCCTCATTATATCATCGAGATCCTCTCTGAAAGGTTTGATCGGCTTAGCAGAGAAGATCAGACCAAGGTATTGATCCATGAGGTTTTACATATCCCCCATTGCTTTGGAGGAGGCTTCCGGGCTCACAAGCCTTACGTCACAAGGGCAAAAGTTGAAAAGATGTATCGTGAATTTGTGAATACTGAAACGAAGTAATGAACAAGATGCCCTTCATAAATAAGTTGGCAGGTTCCGAAGTGCAGCGCCCAAGGTATAAATCCATAGGTAATTTGGCAACAGGGTTGTTATAGAGTGTCTGGCTTACCCCATATCTTATTGCTTGCGTTTGTGAATTCGTTCAGATACATATGATACAGAAATGAGTTAAATCCTATGACCTGGACAGATATTGTTTTTGAACGTTTGAAAGCTAATGCTTTGGAAATGGTGTGTCACGTTCCAGACAGTGTGATCGCCCCGCTCATCACCCGGGTGGAGGCTGATCCTTTCTTTACGGTGGTGCCTCTGACTCGAGAGGAGGAGGGGGTGGGGATTTTAACCGGCGCCTATCTTGGCGGCCGCCAGGGCTGCTTGATGATGCAGGTTTCAGGTCTTGGCAACAGCGTCAATGGTCTTGCTTCTTTGGCCATTCCTTATCAGATTCCATTCCTGATACTCATCAGCCAGAGGGGTGAGTTAGGCGAGTTCAATCCCGCCCAAATTGCAATGGGCAAGGCAGCACGGCCATTATTGGATAGCCTTGGCATCCAGCATTTTACCCTACGCCGAATGGATGAGGTGGCTGCCTTAACAGATGGAGCCATCAAGACAGCTTATACGGCTTGTCAGCCTGTGGCCCTGATCCTCTCGACAGAACTGGTGGGGTGGAAGAACGAGAGGTGAAGAATAGGGGACGAGTATGGGACGTGAGAGACAAGCAATAAAGCGTTCAGGATCTATCAATCGCCTTGAGGCAACGCGGCATCTGGTGAACCGGGCTCCGCAGGCGCTGATTATTGCAGGGCCAGGCAATGCCAAGTTCGACTTGGCAGATACTGGCGACAGACCGCAGCATTTCTACCTCTGGAACAGCCTTGGGCTGGCTCCGTCCGTCGGGCTTGGGTTGGCTCTGGCTCAACCTAAACAACAGGTGATCGTTCTGGACGGGGATGGCGGTACGCTGATGAATCCTGGTGCGCTGGTGACCATAGCCCGCCTGGCACCGCTTAACTTGCTGCACATCGTTTGGGATAATGGTCAATATCAGTTGACCGGTGGCCAGCCTACTGCCACCGCAACAGTAACAGACCTGCCTGCTATGGGTCGTGGGGCAGGCCTCCAGCTTGTAGCCACAGTAACCACAATGAATGAATTCGAGATTGGATTAGAGACCTGGCTAACGGAATCAGGTCCATGGCTGGTGGTAGCCAAAATAGATGCAAGTCCTGCACCGGCTCGTCCGCCCAAAGACCCAGTGTGGATCAAACTTCGGTTCATGCAGGCAGTGAACAAGTCAAATTGAGTCTCAGGTCTGTTGAGGAGTATCGGATTAGATTTTGTAGTCAAGGCTTCCACGCCCTTTGACTGAATTTTTCAGTCAA
>VGSD01000247.1 GCA_016875155.1 Deltaproteobacteria bacterium
CATTGAAATGGAGTGGCAGGCTTGGGCACAAATGGATTGACGCTCAAAACCAGCTTCCATCTTTTTTTCTCGCCCGCACGGCCGGAGACGATCCGATGTTCGATTCTTTTCGAAAGGGAGAGGATGGCTTTCACCTCCTCATCGGTCTCGGAAGGAAGTCCGATGAGATAATAGCTCTTGATCTGTGAAAGACCATGCTCAACCAGTATCTGCACGGCCTGTAAAATCTGTTCATCCCCATAGCCCTTCTTGATCATTTTCCGAAGCCTCTCCGACCCCGCTTCCGGAGCAATGGCCGCTGCCTGAACCCCGCCTCTCTTTAGACAGTCGATGAGGGAAGGCGTAATGGCATCCACCCTCAGGGAGGCCAGCGAGACCCTTCCTTTGTGGGACAGAATATCCTCACATAGCGAGAGAAGATGGGGATAGTCTGAGATGGCTGTCCCGGCAAGACCGATCCGTTCTTCTTCTGAAAGACCCTTTCGGGAGATCGATTCGAGCAGGGGGAGACTCCGGTTTCGATAAGGATGGTAGACAAAACAGGCAGCACAGAACCGGCATCCCCTCGGACAACCCCTGTTCACTTCCACCAGAGCCATTTCTTTCAGCTCTGTGTTCTGTGTGAAAAGACTCGATTGGGTAGGGAGTCGATCGAGATTTGAAATCCATCTTCGCTTTACTTTCCGGTCCAGCCCTGCTTCAGGCTCAATCGCCTCTATCTTCCCATTTTCTGAATAAGTGACATGATAAAATCCCGGGACATAGATCCCCTCTATTCCTGCCACCTTCTTCAAAAAATCTTCTTTCTTCCTACCTGAGTGACGGTAGGCCTCGAGAAATTCGCTGATGGCTTCCTCTGCTTCTCCGAGAACAAAGAGGTCGAAAAAATCACTGAGAGGTTCCGGATTGAGAAAGACAGCCACGCCCCCTGCCATGATCAGCGGACCTTTTCCACGCCGCAGCTGACGTTCGAGCGGAACTCGGGCTAAATCAAGGAGGGTGAGGATGTTGAGAAAGTCGTTCTCAAACGAGACGGAGAAGGCTAATAGATCGAAGTCTGAAAGGGGCTTCTGGGATTCGAGTGAGATAAGCGGAGTTTTCGTCCTCCAACAGTCTTGGAGGTCTACCGGATCGGGAAGGAAGGCCCTCTCGCAGACGACATCGTCTTCTGAGTTGAATCTCTGATAGACGGTCTGAAACCCGAGATTGGACATCCCCACATGGTAGGAATTCGGATAGAGGAGACATATCGAAATTCTTCCTCCCCAGGGCTTCTGGACAGCCCCTCTCTCTTTTTCAAGAACGGCTTTCGCCTTCTGAACGAGTTTCCTAGAAATCATCTTTGGTCAGTGGATAGTAGAATGTGGATAGTCGTCAATTAAATATAACAGATTTTTTTTAATGTGAAGAACCTTTTTTTCAACTACCCACCACTGACCCCCTTCCACTTTTCAAATCAGTCTGCTTGTTTCCTTAAAAAAGTAGGGATGTCGAAACGGTCCTGATCCTCAATCGTGAAATCGGAAGGAGGATCTAGTTTCAACTCATCAAACCGTTCGCTGGCTTTCACCCTTCTCATAAAAGCAGGGGTTTCTCTGTTTCCTTCCTTGACGCTGATGGAGAATGGAGGAATCTCCTTACTCCGGTCCTTGAAACCTGGGAGTTGAGCAAATCGTTTCATCGCCGGGATCGTCGGTTTATCCACTTTTTTCGCTTCCGCCTTTCCAAAACCGGTGGCAATCACAGTAATCCGGATATCCTCCCTCATGGACGGGTCGATCACCATCCCCCAGATGACATTTGCATCTTCGTGAGCCTCTTTCTGAATGAGACTGGTAGCCTCATTGATCTCGCTGAGGGTCAAATTCTCTCCGCCGGTGATATTGATGAGAAGTCCTCTCGCCCCTTCGATTGAGATATCTTCTAACAGTGGGCTGGAGATGGCTTTCTGTGCCGCCTCTATGGACCGATTCTCTCCAGAGGCAATTCCCGTTCCCATCATCGCCATTCCGGTTTCAGACATCACGGCTCGCACATCCGCAAAATCGAGATTGATGATTCCGTGGCCAACGATGATATCCGAAATTCCTTTGGCCGCATGAAAGAGAATCTCATCCGCCTTCTTAAAACTCTCCAGCAGGGTCATGTTCTTGCCGCTGATGCTCAGGAGCCTTTGATTCGGAATGGTGATCAGGGCATCTGCCGTCATCTTCAGATTGGCCAACCCTTCCTCAGCCTGTTGCATTCTCTTCTTTCCTTCAAAATGGAAAGGTTTGGTGACGATGGCTACAGTGAGCGCACCCATCTCCCGGGCCACCTCTGCAATGACCGGGGCGCCGCCTGTCCCGGTTCCGCCGCCTAACCCTGCGGTGATGAAGACCATATCCGCCCCTTTCAGAATTTCGCGGATCATCTCCACATCTTCAAGCGCAGCCTTTCTCCCGATCTCCGGATTCGCTCCGGCTCCAAGTCCCTTGGTCAAGCTGGTCCCTAACTGAAACTTCATCGGAGCCAGGTTTGCTGTCAACGCCTGAGCATCAGTGTTGGCGGCGATAAATTCGACGCCGGTGAGGCGACTCGAAATCATGGTATTCAGAGCATTGTTCCCTCCTCCACCGACCCCGATAATCTTCACCTTGGCAGCCATGTTTCTGTTCTCATCAAATTCGATCATATCTCCCTCCTTTTTAGAAGATTAAATTCCAATACCCAAATCCCAAGCTCCAAATAATATCCAATGACCAAAACTTCCCCTCACCTTTATCCTCTCCCCTGAAGGGAGAGGGAAGGGGTGAGGGGCTATTTCGTTTATTGAGATTTTGGTCATTATTTGATTATTGGTGCTTGGAGTTTGGTTATTTATCAAAAAAATTCTCCGATCCATTCTTTCATCCGGTGGATGACTTTGCTGAAGACATTTCCCTCGCCCACCGGGAATCGACTCTTGCTTATATTACGGTTTCCATAGAGAACAAGACCCACTCCGGTCGCATAGATTGGACTGCTGACCAGATCCACCAGACCACCGACTCCCATAGGCGTTCCCCTTCGGACCGGGAGGTTAAAAATCTGTTCGGCCAGATCAGGAACTCCATCCAGGATAGCGCTCCCTCCGGTGAGGATCACCCCTGAGGCAAGGAGGTTTCCGTAACCCATCTTTACCAGTTCATCGCGAACCAAACTTAGAATCTCCTCCACCCTGGGCTCAATGATCTCTGCGAGGGTCTGCCTCGAAAGGACTCGTGGTTTTCTTCCTCCCACGCTGGGAACCTCGATCGTCTCATCCTTCCGGACCAGAGAGGTGAGCGCACATCCATACCGAATCTTGATCTTCTCGGCCTCCTCCACGGGCGTCCGAAGCCCCACGGAGATATCATTGGTGATATGGCTTCCTGCCAGAGAAAAGACGGCGGTATGTTTGATCGCCCCATTCGAAAAGATAACCAGGTCGGTTGTCCCTCCTCCGATATCGATGATCGCCGCCCCCAATTCTTTCTCCTCTTGGGTCAGCACAGCCTCGCTCGAACCCAACTGTTCCAGGACGATGTCATCCACATCGAGGCCAGCCCGGTTGGCACATTTAATGATATTCTGGGCAGAGGTAATGGCGCCGGTGACAATATGCACCCTTCCCTCCAATCTCACCCCGGACATTCCGACTGGATCCTTGATCCCATCCTGTTCGTCCACAATGAACTCCTGTGGAATGACGTGAATGATCTCACGATCCATGGGCATGGCCACTGCACTCGCCGCATCGATCACCCGCTTCACATCGCTCGGGGTGATCTCCTTGTTCTTGATGGCGATCACCCCATGGCTATTGATCCCCTTGATATGACCTCCTGCAATACCCGCATAAACCGAAGTGATATGGCAATCGGCCATCAACTCCGCCTCTTCGACTGCCTTCTTGATGGACTGGACCGTGCTTTCAATATTGACGACCACGCCTTTCCTCAATCCTTTGGATGGAAAGGTTCCGAGGCCGATAACATTGACCTGACCACTGGCTACCTCTCCGACGACCGCACATATCTTCGTCGTTCCGATATCCAATCCCACGACCAGTGAATCTTTCTTGCCCATGTTGATCACCTCTTTTCTAATTTGGCTTGCGGGAAATCTTTTTGACCACCATTCTCTTCAGATCACTGCAGTCGATCGAACTTGCTGAAAGACCTCTCTTCCGGAGATCCGACCAGATGAGAGACAATCGCCTCAATTTTTCTCCAAAATGATCCCATCCCATTCTGACATCTACTCCTTCGTTCTGCGTGAAGCATTGAATACCGGACGTCTTCTCCATCCGGACCTCTGAAATTCCATCCGCAGGAGAAATTTTCTCCCGATCGGCAATCCTTAAAAACTCAAGGGCCTTCATGACCATATGGTTTGCCCCGGCCGGATCTTTATCAAATGTCTCCCGGCTCAAACCGGTGATAAAAGGGAAATTATATTCATCCCGGTCTCCAACCCTTGCAAAGATCACCCCTTGCGAATCGATATAAAAAGGTTCTTCTAATTGAAGAATGGCCATCGGTTTTCTCTCCTCTATGTGGATCAATACCCGGTCAGGGAAAATCTTCCTGACTCGGACATAATCGACCCAGGGGTGAGCCTCTACCCGCCGCGCGATCTCCTGGAGCGGAAGCGTAAAGAGATTGGGCATCCCTTCGATAGCGGCAAGGGAGAGAATGGTCTTTTTCGGGATCTTCAGGCACCCTTTGATCTCTACCTCTCTCATCCGAAAAAAGGAATCCTCAAGGAGCCGGACATATACCTGATGGCCCACAAAGAAAAAAAGGATGAGAAAGAGAAAATGGAAAGCCACCCGAATCGATTTTCTTAAGGTTCTCTGAAACCGTTCGAGCCCTTTCTCTCCCTTCCTCTTCTCAGGTCTGAAAAACTTCTCCTCACTCATATTCGCTCGTCGAATGTGGAACGTGGAAGGTGGTGATTAAACCTTTTCCAGGGAACCACTCTCCACTCTCTACTTTCCACTTTCTAATCTCCACTCTCCCTTTTCAACTTTCCGTCTTTAACGCCGCCCCTAAAAGGATGCGCTCCGCCAGCTCTCCGAAAGAGATGCCGACATGCTCTGCCGCCTTTGGTAGTAGGCTCGTCTCGGTCATTCCCG
>VGSD01000248.1 GCA_016875155.1 Deltaproteobacteria bacterium
TAAAGGAGATGGGGATCCAAATTTACATCTTCTCAGCGGACAGCATAGCCCGGGAAATGGGATCGGTCCAATCGACCAATATCGCTCTCATCGGCTTTGCCTCCGCCCATCCCGGGTTTCCCTTCCCATCTGATAACCTGAGACTGTCGATCGATCGTGTCACCCCTCCCAAATTTAGGGAAGTGAGTTTAAAAATTTTTGACCAAGGATTCATCGAGGGTCAAAAAATAATAAAAGCATCGCGCTAAGGTTACGGTGACGAAGCCCGTATCGTTTATAAACGGTTACGTTGATCGTCTTTTCATTACTTTACCTCACAGTTGAGTAAATATCATACGAAAAGGGAGGTGGGTATGCTGGAAAGCGTTTACAGCGGCACCGTTTATCGTTTTGCTGCTCAGGTCTCAAGCATACGTCCAAGGTCACCTCAGGTGACATCGACGGTTTCCCATAAAACATATAAATGATCCGCAATTGTAAAGGATTGGAAGCATGCCCACCTCCCTTTTCATTGCAACGTTAAGGTTTACCTAACCATTACCTTCAACCGAAGAGGGCCTCGTTGCCGTTCTGCTAAACGAAAACTTTTCCCTACCATTTCTCTCGCCATTTGACAACTCGCAGAAAAAAGGATAATCTTTAAATATCAACATCTTGGAGGAAGACATGATGAGCAAAAAGAACGTTAAAAAATTGATCCTTGGACTTTTTTCTATATTTATCCTCTTTGGCCTCTTCTTCTGTGTGGGAAAAGATAGGGCTGATTCACTTCCCAAAAATGATAAATTATCCACGGCCAAGTCATTAGGGCAGGCCTTCGTAGAGGTTTCAAAAAAAGTTCAACCTTCTGTCGTTAATATCACAACAGAAAAGACGGTCACGATAAAACCCTGGGAAAGATATGGAGAGGATTTTTTTAAGGGAAGCCCTTTTGAGGACTTCTTTAAGGGATTCGGTGGTCCCAGAGAAAAAGGAAAGGAATTTCGGCATCGCCAGAGAAGCGGTGGATCAGGGGTCATCGTTGATAAAGAAGGCTATGTCCTCACGAACAATCATGTGATTGAAGGCGCGGATAAAGTCAAAGTGCGCCTCAACGACGGAAGGGAATTTGTTGCGACAATCAAAGGCCAGGACTCCCGCACCGACCTGGCAGTACTTCATATCAAGGCCAATAATCTTCCTGTGGCCACCCTGGGCGATTCGGATAAGCTCGAAGTCGGCGAGTGGGCGATTGCAATCGGAAGCCCCTTTGGGCTGGAGCACACCGTCACGGTCGGCGTGATCAGCGCTAAAGGACGGTCCGGACTTGGAACGGGAACTTACGAAGACTTCGTCCAGACGGATGCCTCCATCAACCCGGGCAACAGCGGCGGTCCGCTCTGTAATATCGACGGAGAAGTGGTCGGAATCAACGCCATGATCATCCAGCCGGGCACAGGGATCGGATTTGCCATTCCCATTAATATGGCCAAACAGATTTTGAATGATCTCATCAAGACAGGCAAGGTGGTTCGTCCCTGGCTCGGCATCAGTGTTCAGGATATCACACCCGAGATGATGGAGCACTTCAAACTGAAAGAGAAAGAGGGTGTACTGATCGGCCAGATCTATTCGGACACCGGCGCTGAAAAAGCCGGGTTGGCCTCGGGTGATATCATCAAGGCAGTCGATGATAAACCGGTTAAAAATGTGAGTGAACTGGTTAAGGAGATTCAGAAGAAAAAAGTCGGCCAGAAAGTGAAACTGTCCATTCTCAGGGATGGAAAGGCGGTGACGATTGAGATCACCACTTCTGCCATGCCCGACAAAGCCGAACTGCAGAAGGAGAAGGAAGGAGAGGAAAAAATAGGGGCAAGGCTTCAGGAACTCACGCCTCAGTTGGCGGCCCGCTATAAAATTACTGGGATCAAGCAGGGTCTCGTGGTCACCGGAGTGGAAGATGGAAGTCTGGCCGATGACATTGGTCTCAAAGAGGGGGACGTCATTCTCGAGATCAACCGGAAGAAGATCGAGTCATTGAAGGATTTTGAAAAGGTGATGAAAGACGCCAATCCTGAAAAAGGAATCCTCTTTCACCTCCATCGAAAAGGAAGTAGTTTTTATCTAACCTTCAAAAAATAAAAATCATGGAAGGATGGAATGTTGGAATATTGGAATATTGGAATACTGGGTGTAAATGCGAATAGAAACTTTCCCATCATTCCATGATTCCATTATTCCATTATTCCATGTTTAAAGTTACTCTGCCGCCTTCACATACCTCATTCTTAAGTCGAAAAGGACCTGTTCAAGAAACTTATCTTCTTCTGAAGTCAGATTTCCCTTGGTCTTTTCTCTAAGCATTCCAATGAGGTCGATGGTCTGTTTGGCTGCTGGAAGATTCTTTGACTTTTTCTGAGTAAATGGATCTTCAATCTCTCCCAACTGGATAAGAGCAGATGTGCTAATCGAAAAAACGAAACTCACAAAATTGATCTCCGGGAGAGGACCTTCTTCTCCTAAAACATCCTCTTTTATTGGCTCCTCTCTCCCCTCTTCCTTGGAAGAAACTTTCTCTTCCTCTTTTTTAGCAGTGAACCTTTTGTCCCTTACGGTAAAACTTTTTTCCTGTTCCTCATTTCTCTTCTCGTCAGTCATACGATCCTCCCTAAAAGATATCGATATTGTATTTTTTGTAACACTTTAGCGGTTTGAAAAAACTTCATAAAATCCCTCCCAACCTCCCTTTGCCAAAGGGAGGCAAAAGGGATTCCCCCTTTGGTAATCTTTTCCCCCGTAGAAAACGGGGCAAAGGGGGATTAAGGGGGATTTTATGATGATTCTTTTGATCCATTGACTCATATATCTATTCTTTTCAAAAAGCTAAATTGATACTATTTTTTAAATAATAAAAACAATAAGATATAAAACTATACTTGACTTTAAAAGATAGGCGTATTATACTGTTAGCACTCTTTATCTTAGAGTGCTAATTGACCGATAGGAGTTATATAATGCCCAACCTGCCAGTTGTCAAGAATTCTCTCGAGACATACCTGGTGCAGATCAACCAGTTCCCCCTTTTAACGCCGGAACAGGAATTTGACCTTGCAGTAAGATACCGGAAGCACAATGATATCAGTGCCGCCCATGAACTGATCACTTCAAACCTGAGGTTTGTGGTAAAGGTCGCCCTTGAATACAAGTCCTATGGTGTCAAACTCCTTGATCTCATTCAAGAGGGAAATATCGGACTCATGATGGCGGTTAAAAAATTTGACCCTTACAAAGGAAACCGGTTCATCTCTTATGCCATCTGGTGGATCAGGGCCTATATGCAAAACTTTATCATTAAGACCTGGAGTTTGGTCAAGATCGGAACCACTCAGGCTCAGAAGAAACTTTTTTACAAGATCGGAAAGGTGAGAAAGGAGCTTGAATCCGACCCGGAGAATGAGAAGAGGTATGAACGTCTGGCCAAGGATCTCGATGTCCCCAAAGAAGACCTCATTGAGATGGAGCAGAGAATGGCCTCAAGAGATCTCTCCCTGGATGCCCCTTTTGATGAAGGGAAGGATTTGACACATCTCGACCTTCTTCAAGAGGAGTCTCCCAGCCAGGAGGAAATGCTGGCTCTCGAGCAGGAGAAAGAGATTCGAGAACGGGAGGTACAGAAGGCCTTGAAACGTCTGAGCGAGAAGGAAGTCTTTATTATAAAGAACAGAATCATGTCAGATGAACCTCTCACCCTCCAGGAAATCGGCAGCCATCTTAAGCTCTCACGGGAGCGGGTCAGGCAGATCGAGAGCGAGGCGTTAAAAAAGCTGAAAAAAGAGATGAGCACCAGTATCAGTCTACAAGCATAACAGGAGGAATAGTGAAATGCCCATTTATGAATATCAGTGTAAGAAATGTAAAGAGGTCTTTGAGATCTTTCATAAAATAGATGAGGAGTGCAATGCGGTCTGCCCCAAATGTTTAGGCCCGGCAAAAAAACTGATTTCAGCCACCAACTTCATCCTGAAAGGTTCCGGCTTCTATGTGAACGATTACCCTTCGAAAAGCCGACAGGAAGCAACCAAATCAGAAAAAGATTTATCTGAAAAACCGGCAAGCGTAAAAAGTGAGGAGAAGAAAGCAGAAAAGAAAGCCGACGCCAAATAATTGATTAGTGAAGAATATTCATTAATCGCTGAACATTATTTTATTTTTTTTCGCTTCAATAAACCGACAACTTCATCCAGAATAACCCGAGCGACTTCTTCTTTTGACATCATGGGCAAATCCTTCACTTCTCCGGAGGGGTAAAGGAATTTCACCTGGTTCGTTTCGGAGACAAACCCTGCGCCTGGTTTGGTCACATCATTGACCACAATCAGATCAAGATTCTTCTCTTTCAGTTTCTTTTTTGCATTGGTGACAAGGTCTTCAGTTTCGGCGGCAAAACCAACCAGGATTCGCTTTCCTTTCTTCTTTCCTATCTCTCCAAGGATGTCTCTCGTTCTCTCCATCTCCAGGGAGATGCTTGGAGTGGTCTTCTTCAGCTTTTTCTGGCTGACCTCCTTGGGCCGGTAATCCGAAACAGCAGCCGCTTTAATCACCACCGAACAGTCTTTTAAATGGGTATCAACGGCTTTTCTCATCTCCTCTGCTGTCTTTACAGAGACCAGGCTGATATCGCTGCGCGGAAGGGGTATAGATGTTGGACCACTGACCAATACCACCTCTGCCCCTCTCCGTTTCGCCACCCTGGCTAACGCATACCCCATCTTTCCGGAAGAATGGTTGGTGATGAATCGTACGGGATCAATCGATTCCTGCGTAGGACCGGCAGTCACAAGGATTCGCTCTCCCTTTAAATCTTTCGGAGAAAAAATATCTTCCATCACCTCCAGAACATCGCTCAGTTCAGCCAGCCTTCCCTTTCCATACCAGTGGCAGGCTAACTCCCCCTCCCCGGGTTCCATGAAATGGTAATTCCAACCCTTCAAGGTCTCGATATTCTTCTGGAGAGCCCTGCTCTCCCACATATTGACATTCATGGAAGGGGCAAAAAGGACCGGAGCTTTTGAGGCCATGACCATTGTTGAGAGGAAATCGTCTGCAATTCCATTGGCGATCTTTCCGATGATATTGGCGCTAGCTGGA
>VGSD01000249.1 GCA_016875155.1 Deltaproteobacteria bacterium
GTGCGTCTATCTCGTTTCGCAACTTCCCATACCTGTGGCACAGATCAACGAGAGATTGAGCGAGGGGCATGATCCTGCTGAATTCCATTTCATGCGGTATGTCAGGTGCCCAGATGTTGGTGTTGAATGCTTAGGATATGGTGAGGTCATGCTTAGGGTTCAGGTTGTTCCAAGAGTCAAATGAGGAAAAGTGAAGAGATTGGAAAACCTCACTGGAGTTTTGTTAAATGATCAAAATAGAATCATCCCATTTTCAAAAAGAAATAGTGATTGAGAATCTTCATCAGCATGTGGGATATCTCTCTGTCACTATTGGAGAGCGGCATCTCTGGAAAGAAGGATCGCTCGAAAGAACAGCCGATTATATTGAGTCAGCCCTGATCTCCATAGGGTATCCTGTTCAGCGCCAAACCTATTCCTGCTATGGGAAGAATGTCTCCAATCTGATCGTTGAAAAGACCGGAGCAGAGAAAGAGGTGGTGGTCATTGGCGCCCATTATGATACGGTTCCTGGAACCCCTGGGGCGGATGATAACGGTTCTGCAGTGGCGGGCTTGCTTGAACTGGCGAGATTGCATCGAAATATCCCAAGCAGAAAGACTCTTTTATTCGTCGCCTTTACCAATGAAGAGCCGCCCTGCTTTGGATTCTCCAACATGGGAAGCATGGTTCATGCAAAGGCTTTAAAAGAGCAGGGGATTCCTGTTGAGGTGATGATTTCGCTGGAAATGATCGGATTCTTCCGATCAGAATGGATTCAGCATTATCCCCTTCCGGGGATGGATCTTTTTTATCCCAAGACTGCTGATTTCATCGGAGTGGTGGGTAATTTTCGCTCGTCGAAATATGTTTCTTTTTTTAAAAAGGGAATCAGAAAATATTCGGCCATCGATGCTAGGTCGTTAACCGGACCAGAATTTTTTGGAGGGATCAGCCTTTCGGATAATTTTTCCTTCTGGCGCCATGGCTATAGAGCCGTCATGGTGACCGACACCTCGTTCTTCAGGAATCCCAATTACCACCAGGAGACAGACACGATTGGCACCCTCGATTTCGAGAAGATGGCTGAAGTGGTCAAAGGGCTTCACTTTACGCTGTTGGAGATGTAATAAGAATGGAAATGGCAAAAGAGATCAAACTACCAAAGCCAAAGGAGAAAGGGTCAATCTCCATCGAAGAGACCCTTAATAAAAGGAAATCGGTGAGGGATTATAAGAAGACATCACTGAGCTTGGAGGAGGTGTCACAGCTTCTCTGGGCAGGCTCGGGTAAGAATCTCTCCCGGAGAACAGCTCCTTCTGCAGGAGCCACCTATCCTTTAGAAATCTATCTGGTTGCGGGAGAAGTCGAAGGTCTGGAGCCAGGAGTCTATCATTATTCGATTACCAAACATAGTTTGGAGAGGATCAAAGAGCAGGATATACGTAGAGGGTTATGCAGGGCGGCCATGGAGCAGAGGATGATCGAAAGGGCACCCATCAGTGTGATTATTGCTGCTGATTATGGACGAACGACCAGCCATTATGGTCAAAGGGGGATGCGTTATGTGCATATGGAAGTAGGTCATGTGGGGCAGAACGTTTCGCTTCAGGCTGTAGCCCTGAATATGGGAACGGTCATGATCGGTGCGTTTGATGATCAGCGGGTTAAGGAGGTTCTTGAAATCGAGGAAGAACCTCTCTATATCATTCCAATTGGTAGAGTTTGACGAGGCGAATGGTAACAGAATTGAAATTTACGTTTGTCGTTATCGAAGCTCGTATCGATGCTCGTTTATGGATACCGGATACTCGAGTTTCTAATTTCGAGGTTCTAGTGTAGTGTCTCTCAAACAAATGGATTTATGTTTTATGATTATTCGCCCATTCTGATAAGGTTGGTGTTGTATTTGCTGAAGTTCTGTGCCCTCGGATAACTCCAGCCAATTATGAGACACTACACTAGCTTCGATACAAGCATCGTCACCGTAACCCTTATACGGTTGGTTTCTTTTAAGAAGGATTGCCTTTGAGGCCGATGGATTCGGCGACTTCCTGCATTCCCTTGATGGTATCATCAATCAGTTCATCCAACCCCACTTGAAGCATCTCCGCGCCTTTTTCGATGATCGAGCGATCTACCCCGGCGGCAAATCTTTTATCTTTCCACTTGTTCTTTACTGATTTGACCTGAACGTCGAGGACGCTTTTTGAGGGGCGGATAAGAGCCGTGGTGACGACAAGCCCTGTCAGTTCATCGATGGTGTAAAGATATTTTTCCAAATGGGTCTCAGGCTTGACCTCAGAGCAGATACCCCATCCATGGGAGATGGCGGCACGGATGTATTCTTCAGGCCATTCCTTTTGCCGGAGAATCTCTCCTGTTTTTTTGCAATGCTGGTCTGGAAACTGTTCATAGTCGAGGTCGTGAATCAAACCGACGATCCCCCATTTCTCTTCATCCTCTCCCAGCTTACGAGCAATATAGCGCATCACCCCTTCGACCGAATAGGCATGTTTCCTAAGGCTATCACTTGCGTTATATTGATGAAGCAGTTCCAGGGCTTCTTGTCGTGTTGGGGTCTTTTCTCCCATCATCATGCTCCTCTCCTCTTTTTCAATCCATTTATCATGTCTCCCGATGAAGGTCAAGCTTTGTCAAGGAATACCAACTCTCTTGCAATATAAAACGGAAAAAATTAATGTTATCTTTGCAGTTGCATAAAGGGCCATGGGTAAACCGCTCTCCAACGCTTCGAATGGCGGTTCATTGGATGTCTTAAGGGAATCGCTGGACTTCACCAAAGGTGAATTCCAGTATGGGTTAGAAACGTGAGTGCCCATTGGTCTGAAGGTTTGCCTCGAATGGTTTTCCCGAGAAAGAAATTATTCGTCATGATCGGGGTTCACCCATGTCCCTTTGGGTCAATTTTTTACAATGTTAATGTTATCTTTGAAAATTAAAAAGATTCCAAGTGGAGAGAGAAAATTCTATGGCAAGGAAGAAATTACTTCAAGAGCTAAGCCGCTATCGAATCGGAACTTATGCGGATATCATCAATAGAAATGCCCTTCTTTTTCCTGACAAAGAGGCATTTGTTTATGGAAAAAAGAGAGTAACCTTCTCACTCTTCAATCAAAGGGTCAATCATCTCATCCATGCATTGGAATCCTTTGGAATAAATAAAGGGGATCATATTGGTATTCTGTCGTGGAATTGCATTGAAAGCACCGATGTGACCGGAGCTGCCATGAAGGGTGGTTTTGTGGCAGTGCCCTTTAGTCCGAGGCTTCAGGAGGCTGAACTGGTAGAGATGATAAACGATTCAGAGGTGAAGATCCTTTTTGTGGGACCGGAACTTCTCGGCGTGGTAGATACGATTAAGGATAAAATAAAATCCGTCAGGCATTATATCGCTCTGGGAGAGAGGGTTTCCCATATGGCTTTCTACAATGATCTTATCCAGGCATTTCCCCTTAGAGAGCCTGACCCACAGGTTGACGAGCATGATCCCTTCATCATCTTTTATACCAGCGGGACAACAGGTTTACCCAAAGGTGCAATCTACACCCACTATAAAAAACTCGAGGAGGCGAGAACAAAGATTCACACGGCGGGCCTGAAGCCAGACAACAGACATGTGATGATCTTACCCCTTTTCCATATTGGGGGATGGTCTCATTTCTGGGCTTTCTTCATCATTGGTGCAACGAACATTATCCTGCCCAATCGGTCCTTTGATCCAGCCGCTACATTAAAAGCGATTCAAGACGAAAAGGGAACCGATCTCCATATCGTGCCCACCCATCTGGTGGGTATCCTTTCCCTACCTGATATTGAAAAATATGATTTGAGCCATCTCAAACAGATCTGGTATGCCGCTTCTCCCATGCCGATTGAGCTCTTAAGAAAAGGGATGGCAAAGTTTGGTCCGATCTTTGGACAGGGCTACGGTCAAACCGAATCCGGCCCGGACATTACCATCTTGCCCGAGGAGACGCACAGGGTTGTTGATAAGTCGCCTGAAGACCAGAAAATCCTTGCTTCATGCGGTCAGCCCTGTTTAGGGGTGCATGCAAGGATTGTGGATGATCACGGAAACGATCTCGACCCTTTTCAGGTAGGGGAGATCATTATGCAGAGCAGAGCGGTCATGGTGGGTTACTGGAAAAAACCTGACACTACCGCTGAAACGATTGTGGATGACTGGCTCCATACGGGTGATATGGGTTATTATGACGGGAAGGGTTTCATCTATATTGTGGACAGAAAAAAGGATATGATTATCACAGGCGGAGAGAATGTCTATCCCAGGGAGGTGGAAGAGATTCTGTACCAGCATCCCGATGTGCTTGAGGCCGCTGTCATCGGGGTGCCTGATGACAATTGGGTGGAAAGGGTCCACGGGGTGATTCAGCTTAAGGAGGAGGGGAAGGTGACGCCGGAGGAGATCATTGATTTTTGCAAGGCACGAATCGCAAAGTATAAAGCCCCTCGAACCGTTGAATTTGTAACTTCCCTTCCTAAAAATCCACAGGGAAAGATATTAAAAAGGGAACTTAGGAGAAAATACTGGGATCTAAATTGAGCGATTCTTTTGAAAGGAACCTGTAGCCGCTCCGTGTGAGACGGAGCGCTTTCCTCTCACTGAAGGATTCCATAGAAATGAAAGAATCATGGAAATAAAAATTTTCGTAACACTTTAGCTTTTTGGAAAGAAGAGATTTATGAGTCAATGGATCAAAAGAATCATCGTAAAATCCCCTCGGTTTCGAGTCGCAACGACCTTAATCCCCCTTTGCCCCGTTTTCTACGGGGGAAAAGATTACCAAAGGGGGAATCCCTTTTGCCTCCCTTTGGCAAAGGGAGGTTGCCTGCCTGCGCGAAGCCGCTTCGGCGAAGGCAGGGGAGGGATTTTATAAAGTTTTGTCAAACCGCTTAAGTGTTACAAATTTTCTAACACCACCATACGAGGTCTATTAAAGAAACCATCAAGTAATTGTGGAGGTCACTCATGCCAAAGATTATTGAGGGAGTCTATTTCATTCAGGGGCAGGACGAGATGATGCCTGATTCTCACTCTTATCTGATCGGAAAACCTTCGTCTATGGATCTTTCCCTGATTGATCCGGGTCTCAT
>VGSD01000250.1 GCA_016875155.1 Deltaproteobacteria bacterium
CCGTGCTGGGTTCGAAAGAGGAGAAAGAGCTTTCTCAGTGGAGCTATTACGACCGTCTATCTCTATTCAGTTTTCAAAGAACGTTTTATATCGAGATCAGATCAAGTTTAACGTATAATCGCCCCTCCCCCTCCCCATTGTGACACAGTCTCCCAGGGGAGAGGGAATTAAATGTGGGATATTTCAATAGAGAGAGGTGAATTGTTCTGAACAGATCAAGCAAATATTATTTAATCTTCATGATTCTAATCAGTCTCTCTTTTCTTTATCTCTTCCCAATGGCGATATCCTCACAGGTGCCATCTCACGAGAAGATTGTCCTGAGGGGCTTTGATGGTGCTCCCCTTACCCTGGAGAGTAAAGCCCCTTACAGCCCCAAAAAGACCTGCGGCGCCTGCCATGACTACAACCTCATCACAAAGGGATACCACTTCCAGCAAGGCCGAACCGATGGTACAGGGAAAACGGTTCTTAGTGATACTTACGACCCTAAATACCCCTGGAACCTCTCTTCGGGATTGTTTGGTAAGCATTCATTTGTCTCATTGGACCCCAGTCACCTATCCCGAAAAGTAAATCGGCAATTCTACGAAATGGATAAATCCCCGTTCTTCTTCGTTCAGAACTGTGGAGTATGCCATCCGGGAGGAGGATGGGGAGAGTTCGACCGTAAAGACAATCTTTACTACAATGAGGAAACAAAAAAGTTTGGCTATGAAATTTCAGGCGATGATCCAATGCTTGACGGAGATTATACCCCTTTCAGCGCAGGCAACGAAAAGTTTGGAGCTTCCTGGGACCAAAGCGGTGTGAGTGAAGCTGATTGCCTCATCTGCCATCTCAAGGGATATCAATGGAAAGAGAGGGGAGCAGTTCTCAGGGGACGTTTTTTCAGATATGGGCCCACGGTTGGAGCCGGATGGGCCACCCTGAAGCTCTCAGAAGATCAATCCAAAAATCCTGTTGCTGATGAGATTGAGATGGACTACACAAAAAAGGAAGTTGCCGATTTTGAAAATCTCCATCTACAGATCGTCAGGCGACCCCACGATGAGAACTGCTGGTCCTGTCACAGCCTCTACGGTGAAAGAAAAAAGGGGTATGACTGGACTCTCCAAACAGATATTCACAAGGCCAGAGGCATGAATTGTATCTCCTGCCATCCTGGCGATAAGGAGCATAACTTTGCGAAAGGCAATTCACTCCAACAGACGGTCAGGGATGACCTTGACAACACCATGAACTCCTGTGAAGACTGCCATTACAAAAGAAAAGACCGCAGGGCTCCGAGATATAGACATTCATACTCTCCCAAACACATGAGAAGAATCGCCTGCCAGACCTGCCATCTCCCTTACCGATCAATGTCTACAGAACTCGTGTATGATTATTCAAGCGGAGAGGCCCAGATTCATGAGACATCAAAATATCTATCCCCTGACCCCCTCCATCCAAAACCCGCCCATGTCAGCCTGAGGCCGGATATCTGGTACCCTGCTTTCAGGGATGTGAAAGGAAAAATCATCCCTGTGAAACCTGCCATCGCCATTTACTGGGGAGATCTCGATGAAAAATCCAATGTGGTCAAACCCATTCCGCTCTGGAAGATCAGAGAATTGAAAAAACCTCCTCTCAAGGATGATGATGGGGATGGAACTCCTGAGGTCAACTCCCTCGATGAGATCAGACTTTTTCTGATCGCTCTTGCCAGAGGTAAAGATCGCTTTGGGAACCCCATTTCAGACTCCCCCGTTTTAATCAAGGGAGGATTTCTCTACCGGCTTGACAAAAAAGGAGGGGTTGAAAAAATCCAGCATGATCAGGCCCACTCCATTGATGTTTCACTTAACCACAATATTCGGTCTGGCTCCCTGGCGGTTGGCGTAAGAGGATGCAAGGACTGCCACGCCCGAAATTCTCCCTTCTTTTTAAGAAAAATTCTCATGGATCCTTATGATGAGAGGGGCAGGCCCGTATATATAGAGGCATGGGAATGGATGGGCATTGATAAAGAGAAATTGGACCGGCTCTTGATGGAGCAGTAAGTTTCCATTTTTGAGAAGTTTTCCAGATGCTAAAAATACTCTTCGACAGGCTCAGGGTGAACGGAGTTTTTTGAAGTCATCGTTTTTACCCATTATGAACCGCTCGCCCTGAGGTTCTCGAAGGGTGAACGGTTCACTCAGGGCAGTTCGTTAAAACACGGAAAGCGGCTCAATCCAATGGGCTTTTTCCCTCATCCATTTTAAAAAAACATCAGAGTGATGTCGGAGGATATTGGCGGAGCGGCTCCGCCAGAATTGATAGTTGTGTTCGGAATTCCCATTAAAGGGCTGAATTGCTATGTGACGTCTTCTTTCCCCTAATGCCTTTTCAAAATTTTTATTGCCTTCGGTAATCCAAGCATATCCCTCCATCTCACCATAATCAAAGTAGATCCATTCGGGTGTTCGTTCAATTCCTTTCTCTCTAATCAACCTGGCAGGGTTGTTCGATTGAATATATCTCAAATCAAGAGATGACCCCGAAGGAAGCTTCTTGGGTTCGAGACGCCCGAAAACCTCTAAAAATTCAGGCAGGACCATCTTGAGCGTCCACTTATCGGCCAGAAGTTCAATGTCGAGAAGCCCGCTCTGACTGCTGATCGATTGGAAAAGACCTGGATATTTTAATCCCAACTTCATTGCCCCGAATCCCCCCATGGACATGCCACCCATACCTCTTAAGGGGAGAAGTCTCTGCCTGTATGTGGATTGTTGATCGATATATCTCAGGAGTTCAAGAAAATAGGACTCGTATTTTCCTAAAGCGCCTGGTTTCATCCGATAATAAGGAAAGAGGGAATAATTCAGATATTCTTCTAAATTGAAACCGTCGCAACCCTTCTGGTCCTTCGTCTCAGGGAAAAGTCTCTTCCCCTCATTTTCATCCGTGTAGAACCCATTATCTCCATCAGGAAGGACGATGATCATCTTCTGAATGGGATGAAAGGGTGCATCTAAAGGCTTGCCGGAGAGAAGATTATGAGAAACAATCGATTGGGCAATCTCCCTGTAGCCATAATCCTCTTTATTAATTCCTCCATGTCTTGAAAGCTCTTCAAAACGATCCGCAAGAGATTTTTCAAGATCCCGATAGGTCCGGTTCCTCGAATCCATCATCGCATAGGCAATGACAGCAATATCCTCATGGAGGAGCCAGTGGTACTCTTCTTCTTTAACCTGGCACAGGATCTTCTTCGCCTCCTCTTGAGACTTCGCCTTCCAGTTCCAACCTCTCCGGTGGAAATTATAACCGTGAAGAAGAAAGAGCACTGGATATTTAACCTTAGGATTCTGATAATACTCCTCCGGCAAGATGACGAAAAACCCTTTTTCTTTTCCAAGCATTGCTGAGAAAAAAGTCTCATATCGAACCAAGTAGTGAAACTTCTGAGAGGGTCTCGGATTAAGAAGATAGGAGAGTTCTCGATCCTCCGGACAGCAGAGATATTGAAAACCATACACCCTGAACAACCCTACCAGGATGAATAGGATGGAAAAAAGAATAATCCGGAATCGTCTCATGTAACTCATCTCAATTAGGATTAATAAATAATTGGGGTCAGGTCTATTTTCTTAGCATTCACCTCATCCTCTCAACTCCACTAAAAGAACTAAATACAAAAATAGGGAAGTGTCCCTAATTTAATCTCACCTCCGAATAGGTACTCTATATTATGCACTTAACAATCTCTGTTGCAGCAACGTCTGCATGTCACGACGGCCATCAGCAATCAGCAGAACGTAAACGTTCTTATCAATGATTTGGTAAATGATGCGGTAGGGTTTGAAGAAAATCTCACGGTATTCACGAATCCCTAGTGCCAATAGTTCTTTAGGAAAGGCGCCCCGCTCCGGGAATTCGGACAGTCTGGAGAAGGCTTTTTCAATCTTCTGTAAAACATAGTCTGCTTTTGGGGGTGTGTCGTGCAAAGCAATATAGTCATAAATCTCATGGAGGTCACGAGTTGCATCATCGGTCAGAAAGACCTGAAATTCCATCAGTCAGTCTCCCGGCGTTTGCGCAGTCCTTTGATTACATCCTCAGCGGCCCGAACCTTTCCTTCGCTAATCTGGCGGGTCCCGAGCGCCAGAATCTTCAGGAGAGCCATTGTCTCCTGGGTCTGTTCGAAGCTTTTAATGTCCTGTATAACCACCTTGGCTTCGCCATTCTGAGTGATGACCATTGTCTCCTGCCGTTCGTTGAGCTTTCTGACAATTTCAGCGGCATGAGCCTTCAGATAACTGATCGGCTTAATCTGGCTGGATAGTTTCACGGGAGATTCCTCCATCTTTGGGATATGACCAAATATAGTCCATAAACAGGTCAACTGTCAAGATTGAAGAGGCAAGATGGGGCTAAGATTAGATGAAGTCAATTCTGTTTTTTTGTATTCACCTTATCTACCGCATTTCCCCAAAAAAACTAACCATCTCTTGACATTCTCCTTAATTACAATATTGCACGTTTGATCCCTGATTTGCTTCACGTAAAGTATTTCTTGACATTCGTAAATGTATAATATAAATAAGAGATGAAGGTTATGAAAACGGTTGGGAATAAGTTGAAGTTGTTGCGCGAAAAAGCCCAGCTCTCGCTCCGTGAATTGGGAGAAAAGACAGGGCTTTCGGCCAGTTTCATATCCCAACTGGAACTCGGACAGGTATCCCCATCATTGGCCTCTCTGGAAAATCTCGCCATTGCCCTAAATGTAAACATCACCCATTTTTTCGACGATCAGACCCGACCGGATACCATTGTGATGAGAAAGGGTGATAGAAGGAGGATATTCAGCCAAGGATCAAAGGCCATCATCCAACCGCTGGCCTACGAAATCAGCAAGAAAAAGATAGAACCCTTTATGTTGGTCGTGGAGGCAGGTGGAGTAAGCGGTGAGCATCCCTATTCATCCCGTCATGAAGAAGAATTTGGGATTGTGCTTCAGGGGAAGATACGGTTTACACTGGAAGAGAAGGAATATATCCTTGAAAATGGAGACAGTGTCTATTTCAATTCCATTAAACCGCACGGGTGGAAAAATATCGGCAAAAAAGAGGCGATC
>VGSD01000251.1 GCA_016875155.1 Deltaproteobacteria bacterium
TTGGTCAAAGTAATAGAGAAAAGATTCTAATTTCGAAATCCGAATATCGAAACTCGAAACAAATTTTACATGACGGGTTCGTCACCCGCGAATGATGAAAATACCCCCCTACCCACCCCTCCCCCTCGAGGGGGGAGGGTGAGGGAGGGGGTGACGAAGGTATTTTCCAGGTAATTCGAATGACCAAAAAACCAAAATTCAAAACTCTTTATGTTTTATACATTTGAAAATTTGAATTTTAGAATTGTTTCGGATTTCGATATTCGAATTTCGAGTTTTGGAGGTACTGATGGATCGTAAAAAAATAACACCTGTAGATCTTCAGACGATGAAGAATGAGGGAAAGAAGTTCTCTATGCTTACCGCCTATGACTATCCTATGGCGCTTCTCGAAGATCGCGCCGGAATTGAAGTGATCCTCGTAGGGGATTCTCTTGGAATGACAGTTCTGGGTTATGAGAATACCATACCGGTTACCATGGAGGAGATGATTCATCATACCAAGGCCGTCACCCGGGGAGCAAAATATGCGCTCATCATTGGCGATATGCCCTTCATGTCTTACAACGTGTCGGAGCAGGATGCCATTTACAATGCCGGCCGATTTATGAAAGAGGGCAAAGCCGATGCCATCAAGCTCGAAGGCGGTGTCAGCGTCAAAGAGATCGTGAGGGCCATTGTGAAAGCGGGTATTCCGGTGATGGGCCATATCGGTTTGACCCCTCAGACCATCTCCATGCTCGGAGGATTCAAGGTTCAGGGCAAGGATGCTCAGGCCGCCCAGAAGATTATCGATGATGCTTTAGGGCTCGAAGATGCAGGAGCTTTTTCAGTTCTGCTTGAAGCTGTCCCCGCTCCCATTGCCCAGAAGGTGACAAAGCGTCTCAAAGTCCCCACCATCGGAATCGGTGCAGGTGTCCACTGCGATGGCCAGGTCCTGGTGGTTCATGATATGCTCGGCCTCTTCGATCGCTTTACCCCCAAATTTGCCAAACGATACGTCAATCTGAGCGAACAGATGCTGAAGGCTTTTGAGGCATACAGAGAAGAAGTTTTGAAAGGAGTCTTCCCGACAGACCAGCACAGTTTCCATATCGATGAGAAAGAATTGGAGAAGGTGAAATAGGCAAGAAGACAATAACCAAATCCCAAGCACCAATAATCAAATAATGACCAATACCCAATGGCCAACATTTTACTTACCTATTCTTTTTGACACTTATTCTTTTTAACTTGAAATTGAAGGCAGATTAAGGTAGTTTATTTCTCAAAGGAGGTGATCGTATGCCGATTTCTGCTTATGTCTTCATTGAGTGTACCGCGGGAACTGCCAGGGATGTAGCCAGAGAGGCTTCCAAGATTCAGGGGGTGAAACGTGCCAACGCGACAACTGGCCCCTATGATATCATCGCCCTGGTCGAGGCTCCGGACATCAACATTCTCGGCGATTTCATTGTCACCAAAATCCAGGGACTTTCGGGCGTATTGAGAACTCAGACGAATGTGATTGTCGATTAGTTTGAAAATTAAAGCATCAGGTCATGGTCAGGGTGAGGATGCCTGTTTGGTCTATAGGTAAAGGTAAGGGTTTCAAATTATTAGCCCTAACCCATTCACTTTTCACCAAACCGGCGTCATAACCTTTACCTCTTTACCTTGCCCCAAGGGTCATTTTCATGGATCGAGGGTGGTCCCTTACATGGGGGATTAATTTAACAAAGGAGAAATTATGGGAAGCGTCGTTAAAAAGAGACGAAAGAAGATGGCTAAACATAAACACAAAAAGAGACTCGACCGCGATCGTCATAAGAAAAAGAAATAACCTTTTTTCATGCGCCGCAATACCATCCATATTGTTCTTTTCATCCTGACGGTACTCTCCACCTGGATGACAGGAGGATTGGGTTACTCCATTGCCATTATCCTCATCCTTCTGGGGCATGAGATGGGTCACTATGTCATGTCCCGGAAGCATGGGATGAGAGCCACGCTGCCCTTCTTTCTACCATTCCCTCTCTCACCTTTCGGGACATTGGGCGCAGTCATCAGGATGGAAGGCTCCCTTACATCCCGGAAAGCAATTTTCGATACAGGGGTTGCAGGTCCACTGACCAGCCTTATTCTTAGCGTCCCTGCCATTGCCATTGGCTTGAAGTTTTCAACACTGATCCCGACTGCTCAGGTCAAGGAGGGAACGCTCCGTCTGGCAGATCCGTTTCTCTTCTCCATCATCCAGCGACTGGTTCTCGGGAAGGTTCCCGAAAATGTCGATGTGATGCTTCATCCGATCGGATATGCCGGATGGGTAGGCCTCTTTGTCACCGCCCTCAATCTCTTTCCTGTGGGTCAGTTGGATGGAGGGCATATTGCCTATGCCCTCTTCGGAAGAAAGAGCCGTGCCATCTTCCTCATTGCCATCGCGGCCATGGGATTTATCACGATCTTCCACAATCCGGGATGGTTCCTCATGCTGATCCTGATGATTCTCTTCGGTTTCCGGCATCCCATGGCGATGGATGACCAGACGCCCATCGATGGAAAAAGAAAACTGATCGGTGGAATCATGTTCCTCGTCTTTCTTCTCTCCTTCACCCCTTCCCCATTCCCTCAGTTTACTGAGGAAATCAAACAGGCCCTCAATTGGTTTTAAAAACTCCCTTCACTCTTCTTTTCACTTTTTTCTGGATTTTCTGAAAGAGTTGGAGAATACCAAGTTGTGAAGATTTTTGGTGTACATAAGGCCAATCGATGTCAGTGTAATGAGTATACATCAGCATTTCGGCCTGGATCCGGGCCTGAGGGTCTTTCCATTCTTGAGCCGCCACAAGTCTATCCAGTAAAATATCTTCCATCCTAAGTATCTTTAGTTTTATTTTCTCGATTTCGATTTCATTCACCTCCTGAACGAGCAAATGTCCGATCTGGAGCGGCCCGGGAGGAAATTCGATTGGGATTCGAATTTGGGGATGAATCCAGTGGCGATAATCCTCAAACCTCTCAAATCCGAGTCCCTTCATCACGGTTTCAATCTCCTGCTTCTCCAAAGGAGGAAGGATCATATCAATGTCAACCGTTGTGTGTCCTCCCGCCGTGTAGTATTCGACAACCGCTCCCCCGACCAGCACCGCTTGAATACCTTTCTTTTCAAATGCCGAAGAAATAGCAGCAGCCACATAGAGCTGTTTTAATATTTTCTCTTGCTCGGTCGCAGCTTTCTTAAGTAATCCTTTTATGGTACGAGATGGGTTCATGATATCTTTTCCAACAATCTCCCCTCTGCCGGATGACGGGGCCGTCGACGCTTCAAACGATCCCCATAGTCTTTGACAATTTCTTTTGACCGTTTTTCCCAAACGCCCCTTCTTTCCAAACCTTCCTTAAGAGTAAAAGTTTGCGCAACTTTTAAGTCCAACGGGAATGCTGCCGTTTTATCGGCAAGCGATTTCAATTCGGGGAAAAAGAGGAAGTTTTTATTCACTCTGAAATATCTACGATTCCCAACAGTCCATGACAGTATCAACCCGGCCTGTTCAAGCCTGTCCAGTTCTCTTTTGATAATCGGTGCTGGTTCATCTATATTTCGGCTGAGTTCTCTGAGATGGAATTCTCCGTCCTGGTTTTTTAAAAGGTAATAGAGTACTTTCCGTCTCGACACCGAAGAGATGATGAATTCAAGCATAACCCCTCTCCTTCACATTGTTACAAATTTTATAACAATTTATAAACCCTCCTGTCAAGCGAGGAATAATTGAAGGAATTTTTTAAACAAACCTTTGGCTGGTTTTGAATTGGCTTAATCATTACCAAAATTATTATTGACTTCCTTTTGCGAAATTAATACACTTTATTTGAATTTTGCTCTCCTACCAGAACCTTTAACCCAAAAGACATTCTTATTACAAAGGAGGAAACAATATGTTACTCCGCCATCGCTCCCAGAAGGCCGAACTGCTTAAAAAGGTACCGATGTTTAGCAATCTTAGTAACCGGCATCTGAACGAGATCGCCAAGTACGCAGATCAGTTATCGGTCAAGGCCGGTAAGGTCCTGGCCGAGCAGGGAGATTTAGGATGGGAATTCGTTTTCATCTTGGAGGGGAAGGCCCGGGTCGAGAAAAACGGTAAAGTGATCAACCGACTCTCTTCAGGCGACTTTTTCGGTGAGATCTCCCTCATTGACAGGGGGCCCCGAACGGCAACGGTCGTTACTGAAACGGATATGACCCTGTTGATTGTAAACAGTAAATCCTTTGACCACTTACTCGATACGGTTACGGGACTCCAGAAAAAGATCCTCATCTCTCTATGCCAGTACCTTCGAAGAGCTGAGAAGGCCACGAATATTTAGTCAACCCCGTTAGAAAGTCTTCGGCCTTCCAACGGGACAGCTCACACGGAATTTAAAACAAGTGTTCGTTCCGACAGGAGTCTTATCTTCTTCCCCGTAGCAGAGTTACAGCGCTTTCTAACGGGGTAAACCCTTTGCTTAACGCCCTGTTCAGGTGTGTTAAATGAGGGAAATTCTCAAAACGACCCTACCTGTCACCTAATGGAGCCTTTTGTTCTGTTAGGTGGAGCCTTTCGATAAAACTTTATCATTCACAACTTGGGACGGATTCATATTTTCTTCAGTGTTGTCTTTTTTTCAATTTATGATCCCTGAGGGGGGAATTTTATGAACAGCCAAGAGGTCAAACGTAAGCTTGCTGCGATTTTCAGCGCTGATGTTAAAGGCTACAGTCGCCTCATGGCAGAGAATGAAATCGGGACCATACGGACTATTACCACTTATAGAGAAATCATCGCTAACTTCATCCACCAGCACAAAGGGCTCGTCATAGATTCTCCTGGAGATAATCTTTTAGCTGAATTTATTAGTGTCGTGGAGGCTGTACAATGTGCAGTTGAAATCCAGAAGGAACTCAAACTAAAGAATGTGGAGTTACCAGAAAAGGGCAGGATGGAATTTCGAATCGGGATCAATCTGGGAGATGTCATAGAGGAAAGGGAGCGGATCTACGGTGACGGTGTAAATATCGCCGCGCGGGTTCAGAGCTTGGCACAGGCATATTCAGGAAGGTAGAATTCCATGAAGGGAAGG
>VGSD01000252.1 GCA_016875155.1 Deltaproteobacteria bacterium
CGTCTTCAAAATTCATGCGATCCGTTATTATGTTGATAATACGATACCGCAAACGCCGGTTCTCAGGAGAGATGCATTTACAGGGAGTCGAAATCAGCCATTGGCTGATCATATCGAAAACCTCCAATTTCAGTATTTTACTGCCGGTGGCAATCAAACCTTGATTCCCAACAGCACGGCCTCCCTTCAGGTGACCATCACGGCGAGAACAAAAGACCCTGATCCCACTTACAGCAGTGATGGCGGATTCCGGCGAAGGCAGATTGTATCGAACATTCAATTGAGAAATATGGGAAGGGGAATGGGAGTTCCATAATCGTTAAGGAGTTCAAAATGGCGAAAAACATTCTTAAGCAGCAAGAGGGGATGGCTTTAGTGATTGCACTGGTGATGCTCCTTGTCCTGACGATCATCGGCATCAATGCCATCAATACAACTGTGTTCGAAACCAGCATCACCGGTAATCAGAGGATATACAATACCGCTTTTTACAGTGGGGATGGCGGCATTGACGACTTCAAAGCAACGATAAATCCCCTCGATCGTCGAGGAATTCGGGATCAGATATTGGACAGGTCCATTACCTCTTACTCCGATACCATCCCCGGAAGCAATGTCACTTATAATATCACCACGACCTACCTTGGAGAGGTGAATCGAGGGGGGGTTCCCTATCTGGTTTTTCGAATCAATTCAGAAGGAGTGGCTCCGAATTTCCCATTTGCAGGGAGGGTTTCTGTAGAAACACTCGAGGAGATTGATCCCAGCGGCGGGGGAAATGTAGCCGAAATCAAGAAATATAACTGATGAGGCAATAGGGGAGAAGAAGATGAAAAAAGGTATATTCATTCTGTACATCGTGGCCTTTCTGTTTTTATTTCCTCTTCTGATTGATGCACAGGAGGATATCTTTCAGGTCAAAACTCCCAATGTGGTGATCATCTTTGATACCTCCAGTTCCATGGATAAGAAACCGAATCAGGCGGACGCTACATCCAGTAATGTCTGCGTTGATAGTTTTGGAAGACTTCAACCAAACAACCCAAGTGACCCTAACGATGATGGCAATCCACCCTGTGTTTTGCCTTACACCCAGTTTAATTTCGAGGGTGGTGCGAACCATCCCTCCAGCAAGCTCTACCAGGCTAAGCTGGCGTTGAAAGAGGTCGTTGAGGATGTGGTAAAAGATCGAGTCAATCTGGGGTTTGCCACTTATGCCCAATTCAAGACGGAAAAGAGAAGGGGTTACTATGTGAGGGATCGAAGAGATTATACGACCCCAACTTCAGACCAGTGGCGCTGGCAGAAGCGATACTGGAGATTTAATAATGTAAGAGAGTCCTATTCAAGGATATCCTATAGTCCAAACAGTTTTGTAGATGAATTGTCACAACCCCATACCGGGGTTTCAGTCGGTTATTATTTCTACCGTACCCATACCTTTGACAATTCACCTGCTAACAATGGAACCGCTGTACCTCCTATGAATCCCATCGGCACCACCCCTGGAACATATACGGCAAATTTGAAATATACTGTGACGAGTATTACCTACAATGCGGAATACAACCGTTATACCTACGCCTATTATTCCGATTTTCACGACCACTATGAAGAAACAACACGTTATATTTACCGCCCCAATAGCAATCCGATTGATTGCGATGCACAGTTTTCTAAGAATTGGGGTTTGTACCAGACCTTTGACTCTTCAGACCCTGACCAGATTGCAAATCCCGGAAAGTGGGCTTGCTCGGGTCCTGTTTTCATTCCTGGAGTCGTTGGAGGATTTGGGTCCTGGTACCAGCAGTATGCCTGGTTAGAATTTACCGATACGAGCTGCCCTGCCGATTTCGGGTCGGATAATTTTCCACCCAATGCAAACCAGTGGACCAAATGGAGTGTTGTTAATCCGGCTCAATGTTACGACTGGTCCACTTACTATTATCCTGCAGATGGGGGAAATAATAAACCCCATATCTGGAGTTACTTTAAGATGGCTGGAAATAACTGGCCGTGGTCCATTCAATTTAATAGAACCGCCAGTACTCCTGACCTATATTATCCTTCAAGAGATGCGGCTGAAAATTTCAACAACACTCCAGGGGCACTGAATAACCGGTATTTCTTCGTCAATTTTCCGGATGACAAAACCCCAGGTTTTACGCCTGCGATTCGGACAGCCAATCGGGAGACGATCAAGTCTTTCCTCGATTTGACTCCTGTACAACGTCCCGAGCCTGTATCTGGGGAATATAGATTCTGGACGAAACTGCCCGTCCAGAGTAGAGAAAATAATCCTGCAACCGGCCAACCCAGGACCGGTTTGACCTCCAATACAACAGAATCCTTTTTTACTCCGCTTGCCGATTCCCTGAAATCTGCCTTTGAGTATTTTAGTGATTATGTTTTCAGGTACAACGGAGGAGATCCGACAAGCCAGCAGTCTGCAGGAGGAGTTCTTTGCCGTGGGAACTACATCATTCTTCTCACCGATGGTTTGGAAAGCGCCAGGTGCTTGCCTTCGGGATCCTGTCCGGGCGGAGGAGGTGGGAGTCCGGATTACGGAGCCGGACCCACAGAGGCGGCCAATCTTAAAACGATCAATGTGAAAACTTTCGTCATTGGATTTGGGACAGATCTACAGGGAAATGTCACACTCAACAGCATTGCTTCCTCCGGTGGAACCAATAATGCCTATTTTGCAACCGATTTGCCCACATTAAAGCTTGCCCTCGAATCCATCTTTCAGGCCATTCTCGAGACCAGTTATGGAAGGTCAAATCCTACCATTGCAAAATCTGGAGACCGTATCTTTAAAGGTTTCTTTGAATTCACAAGCGATCAATCCTGGAAAGGCGGCCTTTATGCATACGAAATAGATAAAGCAACGGGTCGCCTCATCGATTTGAATGCGGCTACTCCTACTGTGATCGACCCGGTCTGGGATGCAGGCGAGAAATTGACGAATAATGGAAGGGGGACGGTTTGGACATGGAAGGATGACATCCTGAATCCATCAAGATTGTTGTTTGATAAAAATACCGCCTCTCTCTATGATCAGGTTTATCCGAATCCCAGAACCGAAGATATTGATGGAGACGGAGCCATTGATGATGACGATGCCAAAACCATCATCGGATATACACTTGATCCCTATTTTGATGACACAACAGTAGGCGGAACCCATCTCCCTGGATACCACAAAGGTCAGAGGCCCATCATAGGAAATAAGGGGTGGAAACTTGGGGATATCTATCATTCAACCCCTGTATTTGTGGGAGCGCCTCCTCACGGTTTCACAGAGAACAGTTATGGTACGTTCTATCAAAACTATAAGAACCGCACCCAGATGGTCTATGTGGGCGCCAATGACGGAATGCTCCACGGGATTAAGAATACCAAGGGAACTTCCTCCACTGACGGGAGGGAACATATTGCCATCATTCCCAAGAGGACCCCACTGGGGAAGGTGAAAAATTTAAGATCCAATCACGACTACTATGTGGATGCCACCCCAAAAGCCTACGATGTCTTTTTCAGCAGCCTTGCTACACCCGAGGAGTGGCAGAAATGGAGGACAGTCATCATCACAGGCTTGAGAGAGGGCGGGCCTTACTACTTTGCCATAGATGTCACCAACCCGGATGGGTATGCCTCTGGCCCTGAGTATCCAAAGATTCTCTGGGAATGGACGGACAATAAGATGGGAGATTCATGGGCCAAACCTGATGTAGGAAAGATCAACGATGGAGGCACATTTAAACATGTCGCCTTTATTACTGGAGGATATTCCGCAGGAAATAACATCGGTAACAGTTTCTATATCGTCGATATCCAAACCGGAACAACAATAAAGAGCTGGGTGAATTTAGGGGCAAACGACAACAAGATTCCCTCTGGGCCAACGACATTTGATGCGAACAACGATGGCCGGGTGGACTATATCTACTTCGGAGATACCAAGGGAACTCTCTGGAGAGTGGATGTGAGGGATTCCGATAAAACCAATTGGACCTGCAATCCATTATTTACGCCTTCTGTTGTTGCTCAGAGAAAACCGATCTTCTACTCACCCACGGTGGTTAAAAATAATGAAGGAAAGATCCTGGTTTTCTTCGGAACCGGAGAAGAACTCAATCTTCTTACGGTTACAGATAACTACTTCTGGGAAGTCTGGGATGACAATGGAACAGGGAGAGTGATCGGCTCAAGCTGGCCGAAAGTCTTAACCGGACAGAAAGTCCTTTCTTCTCCGGTTGTCGCAAATTATGTCGTCTATTTTACCTCTTGGCTCTATACAGCAACCAGTGAATATTGCGGTGCGGGGTCGGGAAGAATCTATGGCCTAAAGATATCGAATGCCGGTATTGATGGAGGTGCGGCAGGGTTGGTATTGCTGGATAGTTATGGTAAACCTAAACCCGTAGTTGAATATGAAGTAATCGGTCCGGGGATACCCACTTCGCCGGTCGTGACGAATGGGACGATCTATGTATCGTCCAATGTGGATGCAAAGAATATCATTGTTATTAAGTTTCTTGGGTGGCCTGCATCAAGAACAAGGTCATGGAGGGAGGTTTTTTAGTCAGAAAAAATGGACGAATAGCACGAATGACGGCAAATGGCATGCTTGCGCGCCGAAGCGCTTCAGCGCACAGGCACGAATAGGTTTTATTCGTGAAATTCGTTATCATTGGTGTAATTCGCCAATTCATTGTTTAAAGGTGATATTTTGTCCAGAAGGAATGGTCGTGGAAAAATTTTCATACCGTATGGAAACAATTTTTGGAAAGGATCTTTCTCGCCAGGGAGGTGATGTTGATAATATCCTTATAAATCAATAACTTGAAGAATTTTTGCCTAATGGCATAGTATTTGCTAGTTAAATAATCAAACTGAATATGGACCGAAAAGCCAAACCACGAGCGATTGTGGGGCGGAAAGCCACGGATCCTGAGCCTGTCGAAGGATCGCCGGGTTGCCGAAGTCGGAACAAAAGAAACCGGGTTCACGTGGCTAAAACACGTAACCCGGTTTTTTTATTTCCTCTCTCTTCCCTCTCCCCTGGGGAGAGAGCCTGCCTGCCGCA
>VGSD01000253.1 GCA_016875155.1 Deltaproteobacteria bacterium
ACCGGTTAAAACTTGAGAATCCTTTTGGGTGATCCCCATCATCTTCCCGATGGCACTCGCTGTCACGGCATGGTCTCCTGTGATCATCGCCACCCGGATCCCTGCCTCATGGCAGCCCCTGACGGCGTCAATTGCCTCGGGTCTCGGGGGATCGATCATCCCCTGCGTCCCCGTGAAGACCAGATCCTTTTCAACGTACTCATGTGTCAGTTCTGAGAGATCATCGGAAGCTTCCTTATAGGCCATCGCAAGCACCCTCATCCCATCCCTTGCAAAATGTTCGGCTGTCTCCAGGACCTTCTTCTTGTCGAGGAAATCTCCGGACGAACTCCGAGAACACATCTCAACCACCCTTTCGGGCGCACCTTTGACGAATATCGTCTTTCTGCCGTCATGTTGATGGAGGGTCGCCATAAACCCGCGATCTGACTCAAAAGGAAGGATTGAAAGTTGCGGAAATTGTTTTTTCTCCTCGTCGGGGACGAGTCCGACTTTCAACGCAGAGACGATGAGCGCCCCCTCCGTCGGGTCTCCGTCAACCTTAAGTTGGCCATTCTCCTCATAAAGATTCGATTCATTACAGAGCATTCCGATCCGGGCAACGCCACAGAGGCCGTTTAGAGCGGATGGATCGCACGGTTCCCAGTCATGAAGGATCTCCCCTTTCGGGTCATAGCCGCTTCCTGTCACTTCATAGGAGTGGTGGCCATCATAGATCGCCTTGACAGTCATCTCGTTCTTAGTCAGAGTTCCTGTTTTATCGGAGCAGATCACGGTCGTGCTTCCGAGGGTTTCAACCGCAGGCAGTTTTCGGATGATGGCGTTTCGTTTGGCCATCCGGCTGATCCCGATGGCCATGGTAATGGTGACGACGATGGGCAGTCCTTCCGGAACTGCGGCAACCGAGGCCGCCACAGCGATCTTAAAGCGAGAATGCTGAGAATTTCTACGATACACTGTTGAATTTTTCATAACCTATTGAAATGTCTAAAATATTTACTATTGAAAACATAAACACCAACTGTTTAAATTTTCAGCGCTCCGCAAATATTTAAATAAATATCGTAATTACAGCAAGTTATGATTGTTTAACATAAAAGGAGGGCGATATTGAGTAACTTTAATCCGTCGTGGATAACTCAACCATCATGAACCATTACAAATCTAAACCCCTTTCTATGATGCTCACCACATCGTTGAATTCTAATTCACTAAAAATAGGCCAACCTATTGAATCGATGCGAGTTATATCTTACAGGTCATTAATTGTCACCTGCAACTATCAGAGTAGAAATTAGCTCTCATCATAACTCATCCTAAAGGAAATACTCCATAGGTTATTTTTAAAGATTCTCAGGTTTAAATCCTTTCCCTTGACACTCAACCCCTTTTTTCATAGACTCAACTCATTCAATAATGGTTTTTTAAGGAGTTGAAAACATGACAAAATTGAGAGAAGTGGTAGTTGTGGATGCAGTGCGGTCTCCCATTGGCAAGTCGGGCTGGAAGGGGATGGAGAAAGGCGGCCAGCTCTGCCAGGCATCGGCTCAGGATCTCATGGCCAATACCATCCGGGGACTACTGGAAAGAGTCCGCTCTCGGTCTTCAAAATTCAATGAGGTAGAAATCGAAAATGTGATCATTGGATGCTTGAGTCAGATCGGTGAACAGGGGCTTAATATAGCGCGTATTGCCTCACTCCTCGCCGGAATCCCGAAGGAAGCATCTGGCTGCACTGTGAACCAATATTGTAATAGCGGTCTCAAGGCCATTAACATTGCGGCACATGAAATCATGGTGGGGGAAGGAGACATCATGATCTGCGGAGGTGTAGAGATCATGTCTCACTATGGTATGATCTCCGATCTTCAGGTAGCCATGAAGGCAAATTATCCTGTACGTTTGTCGCCTCGGCTTTCGCAGACAGGAATGAGTGTGCCTCAGGGGGTCTGCGCTGAGATGATCTCGGCAGATCAAAAACACACCCGAGAGGACCTGGAACGCTTTGGCATGTGGAGCATGCAGAAGGCTGTTGAGGCGGAACGGAAAGGATGGTATGCAGACCATATTGTTCCGTTCGAATTCAACTGGGAGAATGTGACAAGGAGAGTGGAGAAGGACGAAGTCCTTCGGGTAAAAGCAACGGAGGATCCGGAGGGATACCTTCAGGGGCTTTTGGCGCTTCCAACCCCATTCAAAGAGAATGGTCTCGTCAGCCCAGGCTCCTCTTCACAGATCGTGGATGGAGCCGCTGCGGTGATGCTCATGAGTGGGTCAAAGGCCGAGGCATTGGGCCTTGAGCCCCTTTGCAGAATCAAGGCCTCCGCTGTGGCAGGGGGTGCTCCTGTACCGATGCTCCTTGCGCCTATTCCGGCTGTGAAAAAGGCCCTTCAGCGGGCTGGCAAGGCCATCGATGAGATGGATATCATCGAACCCAATGAAGCATTCGCCTCTCCTCTGCTTCAGTTTGCAGATGAACTGGGATACGGTCGCTTTGATTCCAGAGTGAACCCAACAGGTGGCGCCATCGCATTAGGCCATCCCATTGGGGCCTCTGGCGCATTATATTTTGGGGAGATGGTCCACCATCTAAAACGTACAGGTGGAAAGGCCGGCATCCAGATGCTATGCGGTGGTGGAGGAGTGGGTATTGCTACCGTGGTGGAGGCTGTCTGATGAGATTTCTGGATAAAGCCAGAAATCTCTGATTACAATGATTAGGGACCGATTACATAGATTCGAAATCAGGTTCAAGAGTTGACAATTATTAAAAGATTTTATAGAGTGCAATCACTTATTTTCTCAATATCAGACCAAGGGGGGCAGAGATGACAACCAAAGAGATTTTCAACGAAATGCAGAAAAGGATGGATGCTGATCCCGCAAAACTGGCAGGCATAACGGGAGTGTTTCAGTTCGATATTGGCGGGGCTGATGCAGGGATTTACGTTTTATCGATTGGTGATGGAAAAGCCGTTGTCAGTGAGGGCGCTTCTCCTTCGGCCAATATCACCATCATCATGGCTTCCAGCGACTTTGACGACATGGTTGGAGGCAGGCTCGATCCGATGGCAGCCTTCATGGGGGGCAAGCTTAAGGTGCAAGGCGATATGATGCTGGCCATGCAACTTCAGAGCCTGCTTAAATGAAGCTTCACGATCCTGCTTGGAGATGTGTGGGCAAGGCAGAGCCTTGGGAAAAGTCTGTTTCTATGATCTTGGCTCTTTAATTTTTTATGTGGGTTATAATAAGTCGTTGGTTACTCCGGGCATCGTCGAAGGTTCAAGGTGATCGATTTCAGATATTTTAAGCAGTCCACTCCGATGACGGGAGAGCCGAATTCCCCTGTACTCGTCCTCGAATAATTTACTTAGGAGGTTCACCTCGTTAAATAAGAGATAAGGATAATGATGCTAACGATGACAATAACGACTAGTAACCAGCCCCCATACATTAAAAAGTTTAAAAAGCGAGTTAACCATTTCCTCTTCCCCTTCTTCCCTTCCTGAACAACCGCTTCTTTTACTTCTTGAACTGTCGCCGTTTCCATCACGTCCTCCTTTCTAAACGAGCCTCATTTGTTTTTGTCAAATAGCCCTCGAAAAGAATTAAGTTGGAATTTTGGCCAAAGGTCTCTCTTCCTTAAGGATCTCACTATCATAAGATTCCCCCTGGGTTGACAGGGCCTTTTCTACTTTTCCTCTAAAATATGACATCGCACAAATCATCAGCACGCCCGACATAATCACAAGTGCGAAAATAATGGTAGGGTGCACAGGCAACCGAGTGATCAATGCCCATACGATGAAATTGCCAACGAGAGGTCCAACCACACTTAGAAATCGTTTCATATCTTCCTCCTTGAATAAGTTAATTCACAAAGTTTTGGTTGTTAAAACACCAACATTTCATTGCCACCTTGTACTTTAATAAAAAAAGCCGCTACCCGAAATGTCACTTTCGGATAGCGGCCCGACTATCTCAAACGACCCTCCAGAAATATTGAAATATTTCTGGACCCGTCAAGTCTCCTTATTGAAGCGCCTGCGGGTACGAACCAGATTTATAAAAAAAGCCGCTACCCGAAATATCACTTTCGGATAGCGGCCCGACTATCTCAAACGACCCTCCAGAAATATTCCTGGACCCAATAATATTTTAATGAATTATTATTTCAATTGTCAAGAATTTTTTATAAATCCTGCCGGAGGCAGTGGTTATAAACCTACTCCACTATCTCCACTTTGATGAGGTTGGTGGTGCCGGGGATGCTGATGGGAACGCCGGCGATAATAATCACTCGATCTCCTGCTGAGGCCATCCCTAATTCCTTTGGCATCCTCTTCGACCTCTCTAACATGTCATCCGTATCCTTCCATTCGAAGACAAAAACCGGATGAACTCCCCAGCAGAGGTTGAGCCTCCTCACCGTTGAGAGATGTCTGCTCAACGCAAGGATCGGCTGTTGTGGACGAAGCCTTGAAACCCACCTCGCAGTGCTTCCGGATTCGGTAGGCGTGACAATCACCGTGGCCCTCACCTCCTGGGCTAAGAAAGAGGCCGCGCGGCTGATCGCCTGCGGAAGATCACTTTGCCCGCCTATCCTCCTTTCTAAAAACCGATGATGGGGAAACTCCTCTTCCGCGGCCCGGGCGATCTTGGCCATCATCCCGGCCGCCTCAACAGGAAACCGGCCACTTGCGGTCTCCTCTGAAAGCATCACCGCATCCGTCCCATCGTAGATGGCATTGACCACATCTGTCACCTCTGCCCGGGTGGGTTGTGTGTGATCCACCATCGAGCGGAGCATCTGGGTGGCTGTGATCACGGGTTTACCAAGAGCATTGGCTTTCCGTATTAACATCTTCTGGACACTGGGGATCTTCTCAATCGGAGTCTCTATGCCCAAGTCCCCCCTTGCCACCATGATCCCGTCAGAGGCCAATAGGATACTGTCAATATCTTCCAGAGCCTCCTTTCGCTCGATCTTGGCGATGACCGGCAGGGAGGCAGAATATTTTTTTAAGAACCGCTTCACCCCTTCGATATCTCCCGCATCTTTGACATAGGAGAGGCTGACCA
>VGSD01000254.1 GCA_016875155.1 Deltaproteobacteria bacterium
AGCACTCACCCAGCGCTCCAACTCCTGACAATCGGATTCTTTTATCGTTACCTCTATGGCATGTTTTGGCATGAACATAGTGTATCACAAGCTTAAATATAAATCCAGTTATTTATGAGACATTACACTAGAGAAAAGTCAAAGATAAAGATTTGACCCCATTGTTTTCATAACTTAATGAGGAAATGAAGGGGGGGCCAATCATATGAAAAAGATGATGATAATTTTAAGTATAATGCTATTAGTTGGATGTGGAACAACCACTAAAGTTAATTTTATACCCTCTGGTGAGGAAGGACAAAAAAGGTTCAGTACTTTTAGGTCAGCAGGGAAATCATTTTCATTAAAAGAGCTTCGGTCAGTTCCAGTTATTAGTGATGCATCTAAAATTGACCCAGACCTTTACACTATAATCGGAGTGTTGGAAATTACTTGGGGCAGGATGGATGGCACAGCTGAAAGGGTACCAATTTCAATAGTTATGGACGAATTTAGAAAAAGATGTTTGCAATTTGATGGCGATGCATTGATTAATACTCAGCTCAATGTTTTTGTAGGATCATATTGGTGCCATAGAGCCACTGTGATTATTTTTAAAGATAAACAAAAAACGATTCAATTACTTAAAGACCAGGGTTTGATTAAATAGAGAAAAAGCCAACGTATCAACCTGACGCGGAATAGCCGCGTCAGGTTTCTGGGTTTACTGATTGCCCGCGCAGGTAATTCAAATCGTAACTTTTAGTGTCAGGTCTACACTATTGATAAGAAAATGGTGACGTGGCTGAGGAATTATTCTGAGTGAAGAGTGTAGACCTGACACCGAAATCCACTACGCTCCTTCGGAGCTTCGAAGGGTACCCTTTTCGCATTCATCCCCGTCCTTCCGGACGGGGCATTCTGCGAAGGCGGGTAAAAAATGTTCTTGCATTCGATGGAACGCCATGTTATCATGACTTTAAATTTAGGTCATATGACCTTTAATGGAGGTCTTTACAGATGTTGGTGCCAATTCTTGGATCTCTCAGTAGCGAGCGTGTCCTTATTTTCATTCTGACACGAAAAGAAGGCTATGCCCGGGAGATCGCACGGTTTTTTAAGACCGATTTGGGCCCTGTCCAGAAACAATTAGAGAAACTGGAACTGGGTGGCATACTGGTGAGCCGGACGGCGGGACGAACGCGCCTCTATGAGTTCAATCCCAGATATACATTTCTCAAGGAACTGAAGAGCCTCCTGGAAAAGGCCTTATCTTTTTACCCCGATGAAGAACGTGAGGGACTCCTGATGAACCGACGAAGACCCAGACGACACGGGAAACCACTATGAAATCCATCAAAGCCATGACAAATGCTGAGCTTGCTGCATTCATCGAGTCTCACTTGTTGAAGAGAGGAATTGATGTGGTTTTGTCCGGTGGCGCATGCGTCTCGATTTACAGTAGTCATAAGTATGTTTCAATGGATTTAGATTTGGTTAATGTCCGCTTTGTGAAAAGACGGGACATCCGATCAGCGATGAAAGAGATTGGCTTTCAAGAAGAAGGTCGTCATTTCAGACACCCAGATACCGAACTGTTTATTGAGTTCCCACCGGGTCCTCTTGCCGTTGGTAAAGAACCGGTCAAACAGGTGGACGAGCGCAAGTTGCCTACAGGGGTCCTCAGGATCATATCGCCTACGGATTGCGTCAAGGATAGATTGGCTGGTTATTATCACTGGAACGATTTGCAGTCCCTGGAACAGGCTTCCTGGGTTGCCGAAGCCATCAAAATCGATCTCAAAGAGATCGAGCGATGGTCAAAAGTCGAAGGTAAGTTGGGTGAATTCAAACGTATCAGGACTAGATTGGTTAGAAAAGAGAAAACCGGTTCCAAGTGACCTTTTCGTTGCAGACATATGAATAGAAAGATCATAAAGTCAACTCCTTTCGGATCGGTGAACATCATCTGGTCCACTCCCCTTGGCTCTCCCAAGATCCTTCGGGTTATCCTTTCAAAGCCTGATCACCCCGCTGAAAATCAAACGCGAAGATTTTACCCGAATTCCCGAGTGGCCTCGTGCTCGGAGATCGATCGCATAGCCTCCTCGATCAAGGCGTTTCTCGAGGGAGAGAATATCGTGATCCCCCTGGATGTCGCCAACTTAGACTTATGCTCCTCATTTCAACAGTCTGTTCTGCGCGCAGAGTGTGGGATTCCCCGGGGATATGTCAGTACTTACCAACTTCTGGCAAAGTACCTGGGCAAACGGAACGGGGCAAGGGCAGTTGGCAATGCCTTGGCGAACAATCCGTTTCCGATCATCGTGCCTTGTCATCGAGCTATCCGCTCGGACCTGCATCTTGGCGGCTATCAGGGTGGCCTCGAGATGAAGCGGGCTTTGCTTGCAAAGGAAGGAATCGGTTTCGACGCCGCAGGGCGAGTGACTTGCAGTGGACTTTACTATGGGAAAACGGTCAAACCATGTGGTGTGAAATCACCTCGGTTTACAGATCGGGCCTAGGCAACTAATTGACACGTTCGACGACGTAACTTTGGCCTGAGCGGTCCGATTCAGCTCTCAAAGGCTCGGCTTGAAGGCAAATCTTCGTTTTTAAACTGTCTGATTCAAATATAATGAAAAAATCATTTTTATCGAAATACCATGTTAATGATGTTCCGCTCATTCTGAAACCAATATTCTACCTGTTTGGATATGGAATACCAGTTTTGGGTTTTATCTACCTATTCATTGTCCGCCTCACAAGTAAAGTTGTGTTTATTGGCAAGGACCATCTCAAAGAAGGGTCAAATTATATTTTCTGTTTTTGGCACACCTATATATTCCTTTACTTTACCGTCTTTCTCCGCACCCGGCTTCATGTGTGGATGCAGCATCCGACATGGTATATGAAACCAAGCCATGTCATGCTCCGTTTTATTGGCGTAAAGAAAATCATCCTGGGATCCTCTGGCTATTCAGGCAAAGAAGCCGCAGATCAGCTTGTGGATTATCTCAAAAAAGGGTACTCCACTGTTCTCTTGCCAGATGGCCCCAATGGTCCTCCCTTTCAAATGAAGAAGGGTACCCTTCATATTTCCCTACAGAGTAACGTTTTGATCGCCCCAATGCGATTTCGAGCCACACGCTCATTTGAAATCCCATATTGGGATAGACGCAAGTGGCCCCTGCCGTTTTCTACGATTACAGTGGAATATGGAGAACCAATTCAAATATCTAAAGATAATTTCGAAATAGCTTATGATTTAATTTCAAAATCATTGGGATAAGACAGACCTCCCAATTCTCGATTTTACCGGACCACTGATAAGCCTGGCTTTCGGTAAGACTCAGCGTTGGGCGTCATTGGAGTATTCGTTATGAAAATAAACAATGTTCACGAGAGGAAGTTAAAGGGATCTCCTGCTAAGGTCGGTACACTCATTGACTCATTGGCCTCAGGCAATGACCTGCTTTGGCCTAAGGACTCCTGGCCCCGCATGAAATTTGACCGACCACTCGGTATCGGCGCAACCGGTGGGCACGGACCGATCCGATATTCTGTTGAAGCCTATCATCCTGGGCAATCCATTCGCTTCAGGTTTCTTGGTCCAAAGGGGTTTACCGGAATGCATAGCTACGTCATTCTCCCCATGAGCGATAGAGAAGTGGCGCTGAGGCACCAATTAGAGATGCAGACCCATGGCCCTGCCCTTCTGACCTGGCCACTGGTGTTTCAACCATTACACGATGCACTGATCGAAGATTCTTTGACACGCGCTGAAGTTTCGTTAGGATTGCCAGCCACGATCCATCCGTGGTCACCCTGGGTTAGACTACTCCGCTGGATCATGTCCGGAGGCAAAGCCCGCAAACAAATTCTGATGGGTAAAGTATGCGTATAGGAATCATTCGTACTCGTGAGTCGGTCTGTCGTTGCGCCGAGTCCATCGCTCAGGGTCTTGCTACCCTTAGTCATGAAGCCATCATTGTTAACTCGGAAGAGATTGAGTTTCGGGTAGAAGACTTAGTCAACCAATGTGACTTCATCATTGATCATACAGACACTTTCAAAGGCAGAGGGTTCTTACGCGCTCTGGTCCGGCTCCTCCTCGAGTCTCGAGGAGCCCGGATCGTGGGTTCAGACGCGAAGGCTACCTTTTTAGCCGATGACAAAATCGCTTCAAAGGCAAGACTTTCGGCAGCAGGTATCCCAACTCCACCGGGAATTGTGGTCACCTCAAAAGAGTGGGAATGTCCTCTGTGGCTTGAACCACCACTGGTCCTGAAACCGACTTTCGAGCATATGAGCCGCGGACTCGTCATCGCACAAACTAAATCCGACGCTCTCCTACAGGCAACAAATTTACTCCACCAATATCGGCAACCCATAGTGATCGAAAAGTATCTGCCAGGACGGGAGCTGGCCGTTCCTCTGCTGGCTGGCCCCAAAGGGATAGAGGTTTTGACCATCCTCGAGTGGCGGTTGAAGGACACAGAAAAAAGTGTGCTCAGCGAAACATTTAAACAGGTGGACCCGCCCAAAGAGAGTATGATGCCTGCAAATCTTCCACTGGGCCTTAAAGAGGAAATTGAGACGTTGGCTCGGAAAGCCTTAGAAGTTTTGGGTCTGAGAGACTATGCCCGTTTCGATATACGGCTGACGCAGGACAAAACCCCTTTCTTCCTTGAAGCAAATGTTACACCGAGCCTTGAAAAGGGCGAAGCCTTTGCCCGTTCGGCAAAATGGTCAGGATTGGATTATCCCGCGCTCATCGAACGGTTAATCTCTTCAGCCCAGAGTCGTTATCATCCGTCCCCTCAAAAGCCTGAAAAACTGATTACAATTGAGCTTCTCACAGGGTCTATGATCCTGGAAATTCCGGAAGGAGTTCATATCCCGCCTCCATCAAGCATCGATCTTGCCAGAATCCTCGACATTCAGTCAGGAGAAACGGTTCTCGACCTTGGGTGTGGAAGTGGGCTTCTCTCTATTGCAGCGGCCAAGCTGGGAGCTGAAAAAGTGGTCGCGGTCGATATTGATCCGATTGCCATTGCTGCAACA
>VGSD01000255.1 GCA_016875155.1 Deltaproteobacteria bacterium
CTGAATCTGTTATGAAAACCTAAAATATTTTGGAGGTGAGAATGAAAAATCGGGTTCTGAAAACTTTTTCGATGCTCATTCTTATAGCAGTATTTTTTTATTTGACCTTTACTCATCAAGCTTTTGGCAAGACGGCCAAAAAAACGACTCAAACAAAACCTTCTCAAGCCGCAACCTCTCAGAAAAAGGGACAACCCCCGAAAGAGGCTCCGACTCAACTTGCCAGCGACCCCCTTCAGTGCGATGCCCAGTCTGCAGTGCTGATGGATGGGTTGACTGGAGAAATTCTCTACCAGCAGAACCCTGATCTGAGAATCCCGCCCGCCAGTTTTGTTAAAGTTCTGACCCTCTATGTGATCTTTGATGCCATCCTCGCGGGTCAAATCAAGATGGACGATATGGTGACTGTGAGTGAGAGAGCATGGAGAAGCGCCTGGAAAACGGACAGCTCGGCCATGTACATCAAGGTGGGGGAACGTGTAAAGGTTGAAGATCTGATCAAAGGAGTTGCGATTGCTTCAGGGAATGATGCGTGCATTGTCCTGGCCGAGCATCTTGCAGGATCGGAGGAGACCTTCGTGTCGAAGATGAACGAGAAGGCCAAGGCATTAGGAATGAGCGATTCTCAATTTAAAAACTCACACGGCCTGCCAGCGGAAGGTCAGTACGTCACGGCTCTGAACATGGCCATCTTGGCAAGGCGATATATTGAAGACCATCCCCAATCTCTTACCCTGCACTCGGCCACTGAATTCGAATACAATGGCATTAAACAGGGGAACCGGAATCTTCTTCTCTATAAGAACATTGGGGTGGATGGGCTTAAAACTGGCTATATTAAGGAATCGGGATATCATCTCGTGGCAACCGCCAAAAGAGACAGTCAAAGGATGATTGCGGTGGTGATGGGATGCGATAAAATGAAGAAAAGGGCGCCTGAAGCACAGAAGTTACTGGAACATGGGTTTAAGAATTTTTCTACGGTAGAGGCGGTGAAGAAAGGTGGATCCTACGGCCCCCTCAAGGTCAAACGGGGAAAATTGGATCAGGTGAGTCTCACGGCTTTTGAAACGGGATGGGTGACTGTTCAAAAAGGGAAAGAAAACCTGGTATCCGCCATTCCTCAGTTGCCAGCCTCTGCGTCTGCACCCATCCAGAAGGGGCAGGTTTTAGCAAAGGTTCTGGTTCAGAAAGAGGGAAAGACGGTAAAAGAAATTAACCTGATTGCGTCCTCTGATATAGAGAAGAGTTTGATTCCTCCGTGGCCTGTGCTGGTCGGAGGAGTTGCAGGGCTTCTTATTCTCTGCCTCATCGTGCTCTGGTATTTTAGACGGCCTCAACGAAAAAAGCTCTAAAGGGTTGTAAGATGTCTTTAAAACAGATTATCCAAAATGAAGGCGATATCGAGGAATCCCTGAACCGGATAAGTGACCAGTTGCTTCAGAGACATCCCTTATTGAAAGAGATGGTCCTGGTAGGAATACGGTCAGGAGGAGTTTATATAGCAGAGCGTCTGAAGCAGAAAATCTTTGAAAAGACAGGAGTTGACCTTCAAGCCGGAGTTATTGATATTACCCTTTACCGTGACGATTGGACAAGGCTCACCCAAACACCCGAAGTGAAGAAAGCGGAGATCCATTTTCCTATTGAGGATAAACATGTCCTTCTGGTGGACGATGTGCTTTTTACTGGAAGGACGATTCGGGCGGCCCTTGACGCCCTGCTTGACATAGGCAGGGCGCGTCGAGTGGAACTGGCTGTTTTGATTGATCGGGGGCACAGGGAGCTGCCCATCCACGCTGACTATGTTGGGAAGGTATTAGAGACCTCTCGGCAGGATTCGATCAATGTGGAACTGAAGGAGATAACCGGCATGGATCAGGTGATCATTGAGCACGGGAAGTATCCAAGCAGTTCGGAGTCATGAGTTCGTAGTTCGGAGTTTCTTTATTTAATATTTTTTTACTCCGAACTCTGAACACCGAACTCCGAACTTTTATTCTTTAATTGATCCATCTTCTTCTAAAATCCCACCTGACCCCAACGCTTCCCTAACCATGGAACAGATTCTGGCAAAGGCTTTTGTCTCTGACATGGAACGTTCGCGAGGTCGATCAAGAGGAATGGAAACAATCCTTGAGATTCGACCCGGCCGGTGGGATAGGACGACGACGCGATCCGACATGAAACAGGCCTCTGAGATGGAATGGGTCACCATCAGGATCGTCTTTTTTGTCTTTGCCCAGATGTCGAGCAGGAGCATTTGCATTGATTTTCGGGTGAGGTCATCGAGGGCGCCAAAGGGTTCATCCATCAGAAGAAGAGGGGGATCCAGTGCAAGGGCTCTCACAATGGCGACCCGTTGCTGCATTCCTCCTGATAATTCCCTGGGATAGTATGACCAGAATTTTTTATCGAGTTCTACCATTTCGAGGAGCATCTCTATTCGTTGAACTTGTCCCTCGCTCGGAATTCTGGTTTTGGCAATTCGAAAAGGGAGAAGACAGTTTTCAAAGACGCGATACCATGGGAAAAGCGTCGATTCCTGAAAGACGATCCCATAGCCACGGGTCCTTCTTAAATCTTCGGGGGTTTTCCCTTCGATTGAGATTTCTCCGCCCGTAGGGCCACCTTCGTCGCCGATATCACCAATAAGTTCGAGAAGAGTGCTTTTGCCGGAGCCGGATGGCCCGATGAGACTGATGAACTCGCCCCGGAGAATCTCTAATGAAACTCCTCCGAGGGCTTCCACATCCCGGTCCTTAAAATATTTCTTCACGTTGATCAGACGGATAGCGATGGGAGGAATAGGTTCTTGATTCATCGATCCCTTTCACTTCCATAGAACATTAAAATAATCAACAAGAATTGGATTCAAATCGAAAACTTTCTTTTTAAACTTTTCCTCCCGAACATCGACTGTCCATGCCTTCCAGTCCTCTTTTTTGGGATCCATTTTCAAGACTTGCATTTCCCAGAGGGTATGGAGAGAGTATTGGATGGGATCATCGAGGCTTTCTCCGATATCACCGACACAGCACATCCGGGTTCCCTGATAGCGTTGATAGGCTTTCTCAAAAAATTGTTTCGTTGTAATGGAGCCTGAATTGGTCACGGGAAGATCGGTGAGAGGAAGACCAGGAAGGTTTCCCTTCTGGGAGACCTCAAACATACACTGGGAAAACACAGGAATCAGTTCAACCTCTTTTTCTAGACATTCCTGATAGATTCGCTGAATGCCTTCGAGGCTTCCGCAGGCGGTAAAGATGTAAACCTGTTTGGGAAGATGATGAGAGAATGCATTCCTGAGGAAAAAGGCGATGGTCGAACCTGAGGCTATGGCCGTATCCGGTATGAGCCAAGTGTCTCCCTGGTATGTGCCAACAAAATCCTTTGCACGAATTTCCCAATTGGTTCCTTCCTGATTGAGGACTCTCTGAAGTTTAATAAAGCCAGTTGGGAGAAGAATGCGGTCATAGGGAGGAGTATGTCCAAAAGCATGCTGGAGGTCAAAGGGATAGGCTCCCCTGAGAATGAGGTATTGGACGCACGTTTTCTGGTGGAGTTGTTCGAAAAAGAGTTCGGCGACCGAGGTGGCTATATAACGAATCATATTAAATTTCAGCCGGCCGCTGATTCCTCTTCCCAAAAGAAGTGATTCACCCATCTTGCTCTCAACCACATACATCAGAGGGGGAATCGTAGAGTCGTTTCGGAGGTTTCGCACCTCCCATGTCCGGGTGTTCCCGATAGGAGTAGTGCTGGAAGGGGTTCCTACATCCTCCAGAAAGAGACGTTTGGACATCAAAAGCTCCTGTGTTATGTTTGAAACTGTAGCGCCCCCATTTACTGGGGGCGATTGAGAAATGCCGTCGGCAGTAAATGCCGACGCTACTTGGTTATTATTTGGGTATGACGCCACTTGCAAACTTTTCCGAATAAACCTTCTTCACATCAGGCATCTTATCCAGGAGTCCTGCCTTGAACAAGTCCTTTGCGACATTATCCCATTTTTTAGGGTTGATATAGCCTAAACCATTTTTCTTTGTATCGGCGTTAATCATCAGAGCCTTCATAGGAGCAACGGCATCCATCTCATGGGCAAGGTCAAGCCCTTCGTTGGTTTTTTTCAGGATTTCAAACGTCTCTTTGGGATTATCGAGTGCCCACTGAAATCCTTTATATCTTCCTGCTACCACAGCCTGAACGACATCCGGATATTTCTTAAGGATTTCTTCCGTCGTGAAAAGGACATTGTCCATCCAGTCAATCCCCAGATCCTTGTAATCCGTGGTATAAAAAGTTTTTCCCATCTTTTTTGTTTCACGCTGAGCGGTAATCAATTCATTATACGTCATCGCTGAAGCGATTGGCCAAGTACCAGCAAGCCAGGGTTTAATATCCCCCCCCTGGTTCTGGATGGTGAATTGTTTTTCCCAACCCTTTCCAACGGCACACTTAGCCTTCGCATCATAGCCGATCCAGATGCCGAAGTTTCCTTTGATATCCTTTGCCGATTTGATCGGGCTCCAGCTGATGATCCTCATGGCGCTCGTCTGAAAATCGACACTGATAGCCACGAGATCGATCCCTTCTTTTTCGCGTGCACGGATAATATTTTCGGGGTAATCATTCCCAAAAGCGATATGGCCGGCCCTAACTGCGGCCACCACCTTCTGAATCGGGGAAATGCCAGGACCTCCCTGGACCTCTTTCACCTTCACCTTTCCATAAAAACCCTTGTCCAATGCAACCCAGCCACCTGCGGACTCCATGTGGATAAACCATGCCTCATGGACCATCACTTCCTGCGCCATTGTCGTCAACGGTAGAAGCACAATCAACGCCACTAAAGCAAATCTTACAATTTTCATATTTTTCCCCCTCCTTTTTCAATTGCGAATTTAATCCTAATGTAATGTCTCATAAATAACTGGATTTATATTTAAGCTTGTGATACACTATGTTCATGCCAAAACATGCCATAGAGGTAACGATAAAAGAATCCGATTGTCAGGAGTTGGAGCGCTGGGTGAGTGCT
>VGSD01000256.1 GCA_016875155.1 Deltaproteobacteria bacterium
AGGGCAAGAGGAGATGGATGATTCGGGTCTGCATTGGCCTTCAAGAGTGTAATACGAAGATCGGTCAGAGGATATCCCATGATCACCCCGACTGTGGAACCCTCTCTTGCCCCTTCTTCAATGGAAAGAAGGAAATCCGATGGCAGTTCTCCCTCAGGAATCTCTGAGTGAAATTCGATCCCCTTCCCCCTGCTGTTCGGCGAGACACGCAAAAAAACCTCCCCGAAAAGCTTGGCTTCTTCCATCTCCTTGTCAAACTTGAAAGATGCTTCTGCCTCCTTATCCACGGTCTCGCGATAGACAACCTGCGGTCTTCCCACATTCACATCGAGATGGTATTCAATCTGAAGCCGATTGACCAGAACATCAAGATGCAATTCGCCCATCCCGGAGATGATCATCTGACCCGTATCCTCATCTGACCTGACCTGAAAAGTGGGGTCTTCATCGCTCAATTTTTCAAGGGATTGAATAAGCTTCTCCTGGTCACGGCCTGTCTTGGGCTCCACAGCCACGGACATGACCGGCTTATAAAAATCAATAGGCTCAAGGAGAATGGGATTCGTACGCTCGCAGAGCGTATCTCCTGTGGTCGTCTCCTTCAACCCCATCACCGCCACAAGTTCACCTGTCTTTGCCTCTTCAGCCCGTGTCCGCTGGTTGGCATGCATCTGGAAGATTCTCGAAATCTTCTCACTCTTCTTCAATCTCGGATTATAGACCTCCCCACCCACTTTGAGCGTGCCGGAGTAAATCCGGATATAGACAAGTTTCCTTCCCTCATCCATTATCACCTTGAAGGCTAAAGCGCTGAAGGGCGCCTCATCCTTCTGCATTCTCTTCTCGCTCTCTCCGGAAACCGGATGGGTTCCTTCAGTAGGAGGAATATCAAGGGGGGAAGGAAGATAGTCAACAATGGCATCAATTAGGGGTTGGATGCCTTGATTCCTCAATGCCGCCCCACAGAGAACAGGGACAGCCTTCATCGAGATGGTTGCCTTTCTGAGAACCTCTTTCATCTCCGCTTCGGAGATCTCCTCTCCATTGAGATACTTCTCCGTCAAATGGTCATCCAACTCAGCAAGGGATTCAATCAATTTCGCCCGGTGGAGTGCAACCTCCGCTTCCATCTCTTTAGGGATGGTAATCTCCTTAAAATCAGTTCCCAGGCTATGCTCATCCCAGACGATCCCTTTTAATCGGATGAGATCTACCACGCCGATAAACCGATCTTCCATCCCAATGGGAATCTGGATGATCAGAGGATGGGTCCCTAGTTTGTCAATCATCATTTTGACTGTTTCAAAAAAGTTTGCCCCGAGCCGATCCATCTTGTTGACGAATGCCAATCTCGGAACAGCATATTTGTCAGCCTGATGCCAAACCGTCTCTGACTGGGGCTCGACTCCCTCGACAGCGCTGAAGATGGCAATCACTCCGTCGAGCACCCGGAGGGAACGTTCCACTTCCATGGTGAAGTCCACATGGCCAGGGGTATCAATGATATGGATGGTATTTCCTTTCCATTCAACGGTCGTCACCGCAGAGGTGATGGTGATTCCTCTCTCCTGTTCCTGAACCATCCAGTCCATCACCGTCGTTCCCTCATCCACCTCACCCATCCGGTGAATCTTCCTTGTGTAGAAGAGGACTCTTTCGGTGACCGTTGTCTTCCCGGCATCGATGTGGGCCATAAATCCTATATTTCTCGTCCGAGCGAGCCTTTTCTCTCCTGCCATCTTCTAAATTCACTTTCTGAAAAAGATATATCTCGGCAATATTAAAGGGATTTCTTATAAAAGTCAAAGGGATTTGTAATAAAACCTGATTACACCGATTATCAAACGATTACTACGATTTAAAATGCATTGAAAACTTATGGAAAATCTGTGTAATCTTCTTTTAAAATCTCTGTAATCAGAGGGCTGAAATGTTTTCTCAGGCCCTCTCAAAATTTGACTCTTTCCCATATTACTCGCCAGATAATCCTTTTATGCCTTGATGGACCTATAGATGGGCATCTTTCCCAAATTACTCGCTCTTTGAGACAGCACGAGGTTCTCATGGTAGATTTTCTTCTCAAAAAGAGGAGAATTTCTCATGTTAAAACCTCCTTCGGTTCAAATCATACAACCCCGTCTCCCGCACGATGTTATTTGTCCTTTTTGCGGTTTGAAGCAACCCTTCATTAAAGAGACTCAGTACTGGAGAACCCTCAAGGCCCCCCATCTAAAACATCCTTTAACCCTGAAGGTTCGCATGGTATGTGCGAAGTGCCAAAACCCAAACTGTTCCCACAAGAGTTTTACCCTTCCTGTCCCAGAAATAAAGCGATACCAACGGGCCACCTCCCCCCTTATCTCAGAAGCTGTAGCCGGGGTTGTCCAAGACAATAGTACCTTGAACCGAATCGCTCAAAGGCTATCACGAAGTTTTAATACCACAGGATCGAAGTCAACTCTCGATCGATGGAAGCACCGTCTAGCCTCCCAATACGACTTCCCTGAGATCCTGAACCAACTGGAATTCTCCGGAGCCCTCTCGATTGATGAATATATGCCCAGACGGGGAGGCCGATATGAACAAATTGCAGGAGATGCGATTCGCATTCGAATCCTCTATATCGAACCTGTCCCTTGGCTTTATGGCCGTGGTGTAACCGAAAAGTTTCTGCGAAAGCTCGATAGTTGGAGGATTCACCCCTCCTGTGTCATCTTCGACCTTTGGACCACATTCCCCAAAGTAGTTCGGAAAGTGTGGCCTGAGGTCGCTCTGCAGTATGATCACTTCCATGTCATACAACGACTCTGGCAGTACCTTAAAAATGCCCTGATCCAATTCCGACAGTCTCTCAAAGGAGACCGCTGGATCCTCCACCGAGAAGAACTCTGGGAGATGAAATGGGGACTCCTTAAACACATGGACCGATGGACTGATAAAGAACATCTCCTCATCCCCGAAATGATCCATATCTACCGAGGAACTCCTGTAGAAAAGGTCCTTCTCTTCAAAGAAGAAATATGGTCGATCTTCGACCTATCCAAAACAAAGACAGAGGCCTTGGCAAAACGAAATGCCTTGGCCAAAGAACATTGGTGGAGAAATTCCTGGCACCTACAAAAGTGCATGGATTTCCTCATGAGCCCCAAATTTGATACCATGCTTACCTACCTCGAAGATTCTAAAATCCCCCGGTCAGGCCATTCCGAAACCCTTATCAATGTCTGGCGACAAATCGAAACCGTACGCCGAGGATTCAAAACCCATCAGGGACGACTTAACCACCTTAAACTCTTCCAAGTTACCCGCTACCTCCATCTTCCTCTATCTAGCGAGTAAAGTGGGAAAGACCTCAAAATTTACTTGACAATTCAAGTGGATATGTCTTAAAGTTAAGGCAACAAAAGGAAAGCCTATGGGAAGCATCTTTAATTTCTACTTTTTTTATTTTTATTTTGACAAGGGTCACCCATAAGGTCTTCCCATAATGGGATAGCGAGCCATGGGTGACTGAATAGGCCCCATGGCTTTTCGATTTTTAAGCCATAGGGGGAACCTTATGGCTTTTTTGTTATTCACGAATTACTCGAATGAGAACGAATGCCACAAAAAAACCTATTCGTGCCTAAGCGCTGAAGCGCTTCGGCACGCAAGCGTGTCACTCGCTCATATTCGTGTTATTCGGTTTGATTCGTGATATTCGGTATTTTAAGAGAGAGGAGAAAAAGGATGGCCATTTCAGAGAGAGTGAAGAATGCATTAGAAGGCGCCTCATGGGTGAGGCGGATGTTTGAACAGGGTGAGGAATTGAAAAAGCTTCATGGTGAGGAGAATGTCTTCGATTTCTCCCTTGGAAATCCCAACCTGGAGCCCCCGGCCTCATTAAAGAAGGCGCTTAAAGCCCTTGCCGATGAACCTATTGCAGGCATGCATCGTTATATGCCCAACAATGGCTACGTGGAGACACGAAAGGCCATCGCCCAATACCTCACAGAAGAATCCGGACTCCCTTTCGAGGAGAAACATGTCGTGATGACCGTTGGGGCGGCCGGCGGTCTCAATGTCGTCTTCAAAGCTCTCCTGGATGAAGGCGATGAAGTTATCGTCCCCTCCCCCTATTTTATGGAATTTAAGTTCTATATTGAAAATAGCGGTGGTCGGATCCGGCTGGTCGAAACCAAAGACGACTTCTCCCTCAATCTGAAAGAGATTGAGAAGGCCTTTGGAAAGAAGACCAAAGCTGTATTGATCAACTCTCCCAATAACCCGACAGGTGTGATCTATAACAGGGAATCTCTTGAAGCGTTAGGAAGAATGTTAAAGGAGAAGAGCCGGGAACTGAAAAGGACCCTCTATCTCATCACGGATGAAGCCTATCGCAGGATCGTTTTTGACAAGGTCAAACTACCAATCGCCTTCCAGTACTATCCCCACACCATACGGGTCACCTCCCATTCCAAGGACCTCTCCCTTCCGGGAGAGAGGATCGGCTATATTGCCATTAACCCCTCCATAGAAGATATAGATGAATTGATCGCCGCCATTGTCTTTGCCAACCGGACCCTGGGATTTGTCAATGCCCCGGCACTGATGCAAAGGCTGGTTGCCCCCCTCCAGAGAAATTCAGTCAACATCAGGGAATATGAAGAAAAGAGGGACCTCTTCTACAACTCCCTATCCTCTTACGGTTACCAAATCGTTAAGCCCGAGGGTGCCTTCTACCTCTTCCCGAAAACTTTGATTGAAGATGATGTCGCCTTTGTGAAGGAACTCCAGGCCAAAAGAATCTTGGTCGTGCCCGGTAGGGGTTTTGGCAAACCCGGATATTTCCGGATTGCCTATGCCGTTGATATGAGAACCATCGAAAAGTCACTGCCGGGATTTAAAGAGGTGGCGGAAAAACTCGGAACGGGGAAGTGATAAATCAGATTGCCCTTCCTCAACCAATAGAAAATGGGAATCAGGCCCCATCTTTTCTCAGAGCCTTCGGGTTTTCCTCCGATCGAGGACTTCAGCAAGCAC
>VGSD01000257.1 GCA_016875155.1 Deltaproteobacteria bacterium
AAGCTTTCTGTCCATCAATTGGTTCCACTCGCCTTTCTCTTATTTCATCTCGCCGTCTTTTTACAATATCAAGATGGATACGTTCCAGATCAGGGTTTACATGAGTTCCCAGGTATTCAACAATGCGCTCGGCCAATATAGCTTTGGATTTATCTGGAAGTCTCATGGCTTGTTCGTAAATCTTATCAAGAGTTGTTGCCATCGCGTCTCCTCCGTGAAGAAAATCGGTTTTTGGCCCCCTTTGATTTAAAATCTTACCACACAAAACTTTGTAAAACAATCCTTATAGGTTAGCTGTTCGACCTGAGGATATCGAATGACGATCCGTCTAAAAATCGATATTTCTGTAAATTTACGCTCATCATCGTAAATTTTACAGGATATTTTCATAAAGTCGAGCACAAAAAGCGCTTTTTATCTGATTCCTCCTTTTTGAACTGGAATGGGGGGCGAAGAAGATTCCCGTGAGAGGCGATTTCGTGAAGACACCATGCCTGAAGGATCCGTAGTTTCGGGTGTTCGTGATGGGTTCGGTGCAGAAAATGAGCATATTGCCTAGAGAAAGCGGGTCCACCCCCGGAGGATTCTCCTTCATAAGGAGATAGGTACCCAGCCCCTTTCCCCCCAGGTAGGTTTCAAAAACCGAATCCGGAATGGTTTCTTCCTTAAAGGTTTTGGTTGTGAGATTGATTCTGAGAATCTTATTGAAAAAACCTTTCATTATCGTTTCCTTTGTAAAAAATATTGTTGATTTATAACATAAATGGCTTGTGGTCCAGCATCGCACCCAACTCCAGATACTCAAGATTCTTTTATGACAGTTGGGAAGAAGACTTTACTTTATTGATTAGCCTCAAAAAAAACTTTCCAGCACACTGGTAAATTTTAGAATAATACCTAGATGTATCAAAAATAGTGTATTAAACCAGTTTTTAAGAACCGATTTCCATCAACGTTAATTTTTTGAAATCCTCCTTTCTGACCTTCACCATTTCGTAAATATGATGGGCAACAATGATATCCTCCAAGGCTAGACCGATATTAATCGCTAATATCCTCTCCTTATCCGTCTCTCTTCCGGACTTTTCACCACAAACAACCATTCCCAATTCGGCATAAAGCTTCGGCAATCCATCAGGGAAGGCCCCCTGCGCTTTAAAATGTTTAGTCTGTTCCCAGTCATCCGTAATAAACTTGTCTGCCTTGAGAATCGCCTCCCCATACCATGCTCTACTGGCTTCTAAACCCATTCCCAAGCAGCCAGGTTCGAACCATTCATTCCTGATTAAGGGTTTGGATAGACGCTGAGTAGCCGTAACGATGATATCTGATCCTTTTGCCACAGATTCGACGTCGTTGCAAACAGTGATTTCCGCTCCGATCTGAGGGGAGAGCTCATTGCGATATCTATTGGCAGCCTCCCGGTTGATGTCAAAGACCTTCACTTTTGTAAGGCTGGGGAAGACAATTTTGAGAGCGATTAGATTTTGGCGGCCTTGCACACCTGCTCCAATAACGCCTAATACCCTGGCGTCTTTGCGGGCACAATATTTCGCTGTGACGGCGGATACGGCTGCCGTCCTGACAGCGGTGATCCATGTGCCATCCATGAGGCATACCGGAACCCCTGTCTTCATATCGTTTAGAATGATGGTTCCTATAATCTGGGGAAGCCCCAATTCCCGGTTATCCGGATACCCGGAAACCCACTTCAGGCCGCCGATATTGAGGTTCTTAAAATAGGCTGGCATGGCGTGGATGAATGAATTCGGGGTAGCGTGAATGCCGGGCTTGGGAGGGTTTTCGACACCGCCCCGTCCGTGTTCGGCGAGGCCTTGCTCAACCAAATCGATGACTTCAGTCATGCCAAGGCCCAGACTTAACGTGTCCTTCTGGGAGAGAAAGAGGAATTCAATCTGTTTCATGATTGGCTCCTTTTTAACGGTAAGCGCCCACCTGTAGGCAGGGGCTTCATCTATCACCCGTTCAATGATTGGACCAGAGAGTTTATCTCTTTAAACATTGAGGATGTGCCGGAGAAACTTCTTCGTCCTCTCCTCCTTGGGGTTCTCAAAAAAGGTTTTCGGGTCAGCAGTTTCAACAACTCCCCTATCTTCAATCATTATCACCCGGTTGGCCACATTTTTTGCAAAATTGACCTCATGGGTGACAAGGATCATGGTCATCCGGTCTTTGTCATGGAGGCGACGAATGACATTCAACACCTCCTCTTTCATTTCAGGGTCGAGGGCGGAGGTGGGTTCATCGAAGAGCATCAATTGGGGTTTCATAGCGAGAGCCCTGGCAATCGCCAATCGCTGGCGTTGACCTCCCGAGAGGGTATACGGATAAACATGGGCCTTATCCGGTATGCCAACTGACTCTAAAAGCCGCATGGCTGCTTCTTCTGCTTCCTTTTTGCTCTGTTTAAGGATCTGAAGAGGGGCTAAGGTGATGTTCTGGATGGCTGTTATGTGAGGGAAAAGATTAAAAGATTGGAAGACAATTCCGCACATGAGCCGAACCTTTGTCAATTCTTTATGAGTGGCTTTGTGAACAGGCTTTCCATGAACCCATATTTGGCCTTCGTCTATCTTTTCCAGCCCATTGATGCATCGCAGCAAGGTACTCTTCCCGCAGCCGCTCGGCCCAACCAGGACGAGCACCTCCCCCTCTTTCACCTCAAAGGAGATGTCCTGAAGGACGACTAAATCTTCGTATCTTTTGGTGACCTTTTCAACCTTAACGACTGCTTCCATCGTCATTCCTAACCTCCCTTTCCTTTGAACGAACCAGAGCCTCCAATCCATCACTCTGATGAAATAATAAGGGTGGACTTAAATCGGTTGCCATTTCTGGAGCTTTTCAACAACGCGCATGGCATATGAAAAAGCCACAATGAAAGCAATATAAAGTAGGGCTGCGCCTGTGTACATCTCGAGAGGTCTGAAGACCTGAACGGTGATTTCCTGGGCCCTGAACATCACCTCAGGGACGGCAACGATCATGGTGATCGTTGTATTTTTTATGTTGGTGATATAGACATTCGTCAGGGCTGGCAATGTCGAAAAAAAGGCCTGCGGAATGGTAATGTGACGCAATGTGCCAATTCGGGAAAAACCCAATGAAAAAGCGGCCTGGTGTTGGGTATAAGGAATTGCCTCCAAACCGCCCCGGTAGGCTTCACAGGCCAATGCCCCTCCATTTAGAGAGAGGGCGATGACAGCGCTTTGAACCGGCGTAAAGGATATACCTGTCAGCACGGAGAGCACATAGTGAATCAAGATCAAAAGGCAAAGGAGAGGGATGGTTCGGAAGATATCAATGTAGACCAGGGAAACTGCTTTCAGTATTTTATTCTCAAATGTCTGTATGGTTGCAAGGAAGAGTCCTATGATTGTTGAAAAAAAAATGCTCGAAAAACTGACAACGATAGTGAACCACATCCCTTTGGCTAAATAGGGCCCCCATTCATATAAGATGCCCCACTGGAACGTATAGGTCATTTTCCCCTCCTTTCCGTGTAACAAGTATCCTCCCCCGCTACCCAATCATTTTTGATGGGGGCGGGGGAGGATACCATGGGTCCCGATGCTTCTTATTTTATGGGGCGGCCAGTTACCCATTCGGGTGGCATTCCCCATTTGTCTGCCAGTTCATGATACCAACCCTGAACTTTCATATTCTGGATATAGGTGTTCAAAAAAACTAAAAGATCCGGATCGGTATACCTTACTGCATGGGCCTGATAGAACCAGACGGTATTCTCCGGGATGAAGAGCTTTAGCTCGGGTCGTTCTTTTGCCCTGAAGGTGTTGACGAGTAGATCGCTCATGAAGGCTTTGGCTCTGCCCTGAATAACCTCCAAGATGGCCGTAACTGCCTCAGGAAAAGGCTGTATTTTGGCGTTTTTGAATTTCCCTTTCCACAATTCATGAGCGCTGGTGCCGGCAACAACGGTGACGGTGTTCCCCGCTTTATCCAGATCAGCGAAGGACTTGGTAGTCATATCGTCTTTTCTGATTAAGGAGGCTTCACAGTAGTAGCCATAAGGCACGGTAAAGGCGACGGTTAATGAACGCCCCATTGAGGCCCCAAGGCCGTTCATAATGGCATCCCATTTTCCTGTCTGTAACCCGGCGATCATACCCCCCCATGTCGTGGTAGTGATTTCGACCTTGAGACCTGTCAATTCCTCAAATTTCCTCAGGTCGTCCGCAATGATTCCTTCATGGCGATTTGTCTTGTCATCCCACAAAATCATGTTTTTCCATGGCGCAACCCCGACTCGTAACTTTTTTTCAGTCACAATTCTTTCCATGATCCCGGCACTCATCCCCACTGAAGCGCTAAGCAGACTCACTAAAATGATCACTAAAAATATCATAAAATTCTTTCTCATATCCTACCTCCTTGATAACTTTTGTTAGAGAATCATCTCAAATTTGAAAAGATCTTATTTTCGCCATGCCCCTATCTCCATTTTCACCTCCTTCCCTTCCTTCTATTTTCGATGACAACCAGGCAATTCTTCTGTCTCAAGAAAACGATTGAGCTCCTGAACAGTCAGGCCTGCGAGTCCGAATCTTTCAAGGCTGCGTTCTCCTTGAGCAATGTAGTCTTTCTGATGAAGAACTGAAATTAATTGAATTACCGCATCGATTGTCGGTGTCGGGACTCCGATGGTTTTCCCCAGACTTGACCATGTGACCAGACCATAGGCCGCGTCCTCCACGTAATACCGATCCATGACGCTTTTAGGTCCCTGAATGGGATGGTCGCCGCAGAAGACTGGGCTTGTATGAAAGGCGTCATACAGGGATGACATAGTTATTCCATATCCCGTAAGATACATTCTTTCAATTGTGGGAATGGCTGGAAACTCCATTTTTCTACATAAAGCTAAACGTTCGTCATCAAGGGCCTAAACGATATGGGCTACAT
>VGSD01000258.1 GCA_016875155.1 Deltaproteobacteria bacterium
TGGGCTGTGGAGTTGACCCTTTGGAAAACGATGGTATTGCCCGAGCCTCCTGCGGCAGGCGTGGTGATGCTTCTTGCATCCCGGATATCTCTGACCATTCTCTCGAGCGCCAGTTTTCCCTCATCGTAAAGGGTTTTTTGATTAACCGTCATTGTATAGATTCTCAGGCTGTCAGTCAAGAACTTAATTGTAATGGCAGAGACAAAGCCCAAGATGACGATGACGATGATTATTTCGATTAGGGTGAACCCCCTTCTATTCATATCGTTTTCTCCGAACTATTAATGAAAAAAAGCAACTACGGAATAAATTTCGTAAGTATCATTCATCGGGTCTTTTACGCGGACACAAATTCGTTTGTATCCCCTGTGATTCGTAGAGAGTATGCCGTCTCCGACGACATTGAAATTATCGTCCACATAGTAAATCTCCCACTGCCATTGGTAACCCGAAAACCCGGTAATGTCTGCGTATGGAGTCAATGCAGTGGGATCGAGGGCCGAGTTATGGTAACGATACTTCATTAATTCTTCCATTCTCTGATGGGCGAGATACATGGCTGTTGTTGCCATTTCTGGCCTCTGGCTTCCTTTAATACCCGTTGCAAATGGGACTATGATGACTGGCAAAAGAATCCCCGCCATCACAATCAGAATGATAATTTCGATAAGGGTGAAACCCCTGTTTCCAATTGCGGAATACGGATTGCGGAATGCGGAATGTGACACCCTCTCCCTATCCCTCCTCCCTTGACGGGGAGGGGAAGTGTGGGGGGGAGACTCCGCAATCCAAATTCCGAAATCCGAAATCATAGAATACTCACTTTTCCAGTATAGTTTGAAATACTAATCGTCTTTGATCCTCCGCTTCCCGAAACAGTAAGCGATCCGCCTCCTCCGGCAATGGGCTCGCCAAGGGAATTGAAGGTCAAGGTTAATGCAGAGGTGGTTACGCCAGCCGGGAGTCTGCCCGATGGATCTAAGTTGTTGGAAGGTGCAAAAGAATAAGAATTTCCTCCTGCAGAAAACGTAATGGTCTTTGAAGTTCGGGTAGACATTGCACATTCCTGAGTGTATCGAATATCTGAAGCGACCATATGAGCGGCACCTTCCACAGAGGCTCTTGGAGCTGTGTCAAAACCCACCCTTGGGATGATCACGGCTGCTAATATCGCAATGACAAGCGTGACGAGAATAACCTCGATGAGAGACATTCCCCTCACCCCCACCCTCTCCCCTGAGGGGAGAGGGAAGGGTGAGGGGTAGTTCGGAGTTCGCCTACCCCGATGAAATCGGGGGAGTTCAAAGTTCGGAGTTTTTATTCCGCAATCTGAAATCCCCCGACTAGGTCGGGACGGGCGCAATCCGCATTTCATAGGTCCATCGCTCATCGTAGATCACCTGAACAACGAGGCCATATTCCACCACGGTAGAAATACAGCCAGAGCCAAAAGTAAAACCACACCACCCAGAAAGAGCGTCAGGATCGGTTCAATATAAGTGGGAAGTTTTTTCAGGGCGTTGTCCACTTCCACGTCATAATAATCCGTCACCCTGGTCAACATCTCATCCAGCGTTCCTGAAGATTCCCCTACAGAAATCATCTGGATGACGAGAGGGGTGAACCTTCCACTCTCCTTCAATGCATCTGTCAGGCTACTTCCCTCTCTCACCTTCTGCTGGACACTCTTAATGGATTGGGAGAGAAGGACATTGTCCACGGTAGTGGATGTAATTTCGAGTGCCTGCAAAATGGGTATACCGCTCCGGTTCAACATGCCAAAGGTATTGGAAAACCTGGAAAGACCGATTTTTAAAAAAAGTTGGCCCAAAATTGGAATCCGGGTTTTAATCTTATCCCAGAGGTATCTTCCATTTTCAGTCTTAAAATAGCGTTTGCCGAGGATGGAGATTCCAAGGAGTCCTCCGAGAACTAGATACCAGTAGGTTTGAAATATTTTATTCGTCCCGATCATCATACGAGTTGGCAAGGGAAGAGGCATATTGAACTGCGCAAAGGTTGCTGCAAATCTTGGGATGACAAATGTTAATAGGACCACGAAGGCGATGACCACTGAAAAGATGACGATTTTAGGGTATCGTGTTGCCTCCTTAAGCCTCTGACGGGTTTGAAGTTCCCGGTCTGCGAGGGTGACAAATCGGTCCAGCGATTCGCCCAATCGTCCGGAAGTTTCGCCCGCTCGAATCATATTGACATAGATAAGTGAAAAAACCGTTGGATGTTTAGCCATAGAGGCAAATAGTGGATTTCCCGCCTCAACGTCTAAGCAAACCTCATCCAGAACATTTTGAAATTTCTTGTTTTCTGCCTGATCCTTTAAATTGGATAAGCCAGTGAGAAGGGGAAGACCTGCCTTATATAAGGTTGAAAGTTGTTGACTGAAGACAACCAAATCCTCCAAGCGAACTTTTTTAAGATGGTTTATCCAATCCGAAAAGTTAAACAGAGGAGCTTCTTCAAATTCCTCGATCGAGACCGGAAGATATCCAAGACGGTGGAGTTGGTCTCCGGCCAGCTGAAGGGTAGGGGCTTCAAGCCTTCCATCCATCGCTTTACCAGCTCTGTCTCGTGCTTTGTATTTAAAAGTAGGCATTTCTTTTACCCTTTAAAGATTTAGGGAGATAGGGAGATGAGGCGATAGGGAGCCCATCTACTTAAAACCCATCCCTGCATAACCGTTTCAAAGGCCATTTTATAAACATCTAAATCCCGATGTGTCCGAATTAATTTCTTTTCCATATTTATCTCCCTATCTCCCTATTACCCCAACTCCCCATCTCCCCAACTCTTAACCTAACTCCGAACTCCGAGCTCCTAACTCCGAACTATTTCAGATAATTCTTCACTTTTTTCATCAGGCCATCCATCTCAAAAGGCTTGGTGATATATTCATTTGCTCCCGTCTCCATGCCAGTTGCTCTGTCTTTTTCCTGGGTTTTAGCGGTCAACATGAGGATGGGGATGTGTTTATATCGCTCGTCAAATTTTAATAATCGGCAGACCTTATATCCATCCAGTTTCGGCAACATCAGGTCAAGGAGGATCAGGTCCGGATTCTCTTTCCGCGCCTGATTCAATGCCTCTTCGCCGTTGTAAGCGACAAGCACATCATACCCCTCCAGTTCGAGAGCAAAACGAATGGTTTCCACCAGATCTACCTCATCGTCAACAACCAGAATTCTTTTATTGCTCATTGAATTTTCCTCCCCCATTCTTCTTTCACCTGCTGTAGGAACGCATTATGCGTTCCCTACTTCCTCAATTGTGCTTTTGCTTTTCTAAAGAGCTCCCTTTTTGATAGAGCCTCCATTGGGAAAGTCGCAACTCCGATTTTAATGGACAATGGCCCATCCATTGTCTTGATAGGGTTTTTCTGAAGATCCTCTTCCATTCTCTGTCGGATGGCCTGAACCCCTTTTAAATCTGCCTCGCAGAGGGCGAACAGCATCTTTTCCTGTTTTTTCTTTAACAACAGATCACCTTTTCTACAGAGAGATTGCCTTATCCTCAGTTCAAGTTCGTTCAGCGATTCTTCTTCTATTTCTTTCTTCTTCCCAATGGATTCAATTAGGAAGAGAGAAAGAGGTGTATCATTTTTTTGTGCTCGGAGAAATTCCCTGTCCAGAATGTAACGGAAACGGAGCTCCCGCCTTTCTCCCTCTGAGACCGGTAAAGTGAAGGTGAAGGTGCTGCCTTTCCCAACCTCGCTCTCTGCCCATATCTTTCCCTGATGGGCTTCCACCAATCCCTTGGTGATGGCCAGACCCAATCCCGTTCCACTTACTGACCGGTGAAGCGATCCCTCGACCTGGAAGAATTTATCGAAGATTGAGCCGAGATGTTCTTCAGGAATTCCAACTCCTGTATCCTTCACAGAGATGGCAATCTTATGGCGAGGGCCTCCCTCCCTCTCTTCAGAGAGGGGAGATGCCGTGACATAAATGCTTCCTGCCGTAGGTGTAAACTTAATCGCATTTCCGATGAGGTTGATCAAAATCTGTTCAATTTTTTCTTTATCACCATGCGCTGGGGAAAGTCCTTCTGATATATCTGAAATTATCTTGATCGATTTCATATCTGCCTGGGGCCGCAAAGAGGATATGGTTAGTTCAATGAGACTTTTTAATGCCACCTCCTCAAATTTCAACTCGATCTTTCCGGATTCAATTCTTGAGAGATTGAGCAGATCATTCAAGATATTGGTCAGTCGGGTGATGTTTCGATCTGCCATGGTGAGGAATTTGGTCTGATTTTGATTGATTTCGCCTGTCTTACCCGAAAGGATCAGTTGAATCGAATTTTTGATAGCGGACAGAGGGGTTCTCAGCTCATGTGAGGCGACCGAGACGAATTCCGATTTCATCGCATCCAATTTTTTCAGTTCCAGATTGGCCTTTTCAAGTTGATCGGCATGATCTTTCAGCCTTACAAAACGCTGTTTTTCCTCAAGGACCTTTTTCAGGCGCAAGATCGCTTCGTCCAGATTAAGAGGTTTGGTGAGATAGTCACTGGCTCCCTGTTTCATGGCTTCAATCGCTGAATCAATGGTTCCATGGCCGGTCATCAGAACGGTAAGGATTTCCGGATTCGATTGGGAGATCTCCGTGATTAACTGGAGACCATCCATCAGGGGCATTTTCAGATCGGTCATGACGAGATCAAACTTTCCTTTCTCGATCTTTTTCAGGGCTTCTTCCCCATTCTCAGCCAATTCAACTTGAAATCCGGCGATGCGGGTAAGTGCCCTCAAGAGAAAGTCCCTGATTTCCCTCTCATCATCGACCACTAAGACCCTGTTTTCCATTCACACGCCCCATTTCTCAAAATCGTTTGATAGATTACTGCAATCTAAGGGTTCAAGGTTTCAAGGGTTCATGCCTGCCTACCGTCAGGCAGGGGTTCAAGTTTTATTACCCAGAG
>VGSD01000259.1 GCA_016875155.1 Deltaproteobacteria bacterium
ATACCATCACCGGGAGAGAATGGGCGACCCCCCGCGGCAAGAATGCGCTGGTGAAGGCAATTATCCAGGGCAAAATCGACTGGACGCCGGAAATTGAAGAGACGCTCTTCCGGTGCACGGGCTGCAGGCTTTGCACCCAGACCTGTTTTCCGGCGGTGGAGACAAACCAGGGCGTTCTGGCGGGACGGGAATGCCTGGTCGATAAAAAACAGTATCCGAAAGTGATCGATCGTGTGGTCGAGGCGCTGGAGACCCATTACAATATTTTGAGCGAACCGAATGCGAACCGCACCCTGTGGATGGAAAAACTGGAAGGCATTCCGGTGCAAAGTTTCCAGAAAGAAAAAGCAAAGGTCATCTACTTTGTGGGATGTGTGGCAGCATTCTATCCGATGGCCCAAAAGATTCCGCAGACCTTTGTCCAGATTCTGCATAAGGCCAATGTGGACTTCACCGTACTGGGAGGGGAGGAGTGGTGCTGCGGTTTTCCTCTGATCCAGGCGGGAATGAAAAAGAAGATGGAGACGTTGATTGAACACAATCAGGAGAAGGTGAAAGAAGTGGGCGCTGAAACGGTTGTTTTTGCCTGTCCCTCCTGTTTTCATACCTGGAAGGAGAAGTATCAGACGGGCGCCGAATTGCTCCATTCGACCCAATTTATCGAAAGGCTGGTCGGAGAAGGAAAGATCACATTTCAAAATGGAGCAGACAGAACCGTCACCTATCATGACCCCTGCGATCTGGGGAGGAACAGCAAGGTTTTCGACGCTCCCAGAAATGTTTTGAAGAAAATTCCCGGGCTCAACCTGGTGGAGTTAGAAGGGAACCGGCAGTTGAGCGTCTGCTGCGGCGGCGGAGGAGATCTTGAAATGATCGATCCGGCTCTCTCTGCGGCCATTGCACAGAGAAAGATCGAAGAGATTCAGAGAACAGGGGCTGAAGAAGTCGTGAGCTCCTGCCAGCAGTGCATCCGGACGATCTCGGGTAATGCCAGAAAACAAAAGATCAAACTGAAGGTCAGGGATATTACCGAGGTTGTGCTCGAGGCAATGGGATGAAGTCCAGGGGGCGTTGAACTACGTCCCATGGTACGAGTATTGTGTTATAGTAAAACCAGTAGTCTTTCATAAATGATTTTATAAGGTCGTCATTCCGGACTTGATCCGGAATCCAGTTTTTTTAATCTGGATTCCGGCTTTCGCCGGAATGACAGTACTCTATCGCTTAGTGATTTATGAAAGCGTTAGCGTACCTCAGGAATGATGTTACCGCCGGAGGGGAAGATGGCGACATCGGCCTGAGCCATCTTTTTATGAACCTGCTCGATCGCCTCCTGTATGTCAGGGGAATATGAGAATTTCATCATCTTCACCTGTTCTGCTGAAAGTCCCTCGGTCACATGAAAGATATTGAACTTTTCGGCTATCTCTTTAAAATAGACCACCTGCATGATATAAGAGATTCCGAATGACCGGAGATGTTCAGGGACGTCTCCAAGAATCAACCGTCGATGAAAATCCTCAGCACTTTCAGGGCTTGCCATTTCTTTAATCAAAGGCATGATCGGACCTGCCTGTTTCTGTGGAGCCACCCAGAGGATTGACCCCCCTGATCGCGTGCAAAAACATGCCATAACCAGGGCTTTGGTTGCCTGGACACCGATTTCTAATGGAGAAGCCGATGCAATCGTGATATCCGCAAGTTTCGGAAGGGGAATCAAATAGAGGGAGTTTGCATATTGAGAGGCCTCCCGATGTTCCTCCCAGGGATCTCCTGCAAAGGCACGAATGACCTCTTTTTTTTCGTTGATGATGAAGTCGAGTTTAAAGGCCAGCCTGGATATTCTGCCGGCATCTGAAATATCTTCGAAGAAGTGATTTCCATCCAGTAAGTTCACCCTGCTGTTCCGGTGGCGCATCCAGGTAAAGTGGTGTTCTGCCACAGAACGGTAGGAGCAGACTCCAGGCATGATGATTTTACATCCCCCTCCATATCCTGCGATGGGATGGGGCATGCATTCTCCAACGCCAATGATCAGGTCGGCGAAAGCAACTTTGCGGTTTACCTCAACAAGCGTTCCCCGATGAGTCCTTCCAATGATGACGTTATCCGAGGCACGAGGATTATGTATGGAGAGACGTCCGGAGAGACGGGTAAAAGTTTCTTTCCCCACCTTTGTCTCGAGTTGTTCCAGAGATGGAGCAGGATGTGTTCCAAGGGCGCAAATTCCATTGATGCGAGTGTCTGGAATACCACCCCGGTTGAGGCGATTGAGAATCTCTGGTAAGGCCAGATAGGCTGGGGTGGGCCGCTGGAGATCGTCGAATAAAAGAACTACCTCCATACCAGGTTTAGCTAGGTCTTCTATTTTAGGTGATCCGATGGGATGATCGAGCGCCCGCCGGATCTCCTGAATCGGGTCTTTTACTCCGGGGACAGGGGGCTTGTCCTCGCTCGAAATCACATTCCACCCCTTTGGAATGGAAAAAGTTATTTTCCTTCCGTCATAGTTGAGATAATGGCTCATTTAGTAGTCTCCCTCAGGTTGCCATCGTGTCATTACTCATACAAACGCATTAATAATTTTGACAATCGGACGACCACCCCTCACCCTTCCCCTCTCCCCTTTAGAGGCTGTGTCGTAATTAGCCATTCGCCCTAAGACAGGCTCAGGACGAACGGCTAACTGTTTGATTTTTAACATGACATAATCCGTTCGTGGTGAGGTTCTCGAACCATGAACGGAATTACGACACAGCCCCTTCAAGAGGAGAGGGAGGGCGTAAGGTAATATAAAATGATAGAGTAAAATTGAGCAGTTGTCAATTAAAAAAGGTGTTGACAAATAAAAATAAACTGGGGTACAGTACACCTCATGAGAAGGCTGGTTATTAGGAATCCGAAGACCATCAGAAGGAAGGTTTATGATTATCTTCGCGAAAAACTCCTGAGCGGAGAGGTCGCTCCTCATGAGCATCTGATCGAGGCGAAAATCGCACAGGAGATCGGAACATCACGGACGCCTGTCAGAGAAGCGCTTCATAATCTGGAGATGGAGGGGCTGATTAAATCGATCCCGCGAGTGGGTTATGTGGTGAAACCCATCAGCGAACAGGAGGTTGAGGAGATCTGCGAAATCCGGGCTGTCATCGAAATGTTAGGAGCCCGGTGGGCTGTAGCGAAAGCCAATCAGAAAGTGATTGAGGAACTGGAAGAGAATATTCGTCTCTCCGAGACCGAAGTCACAAGCGAAAAGCCAAAGGCATTTGTAGAACTGGATGCCCGTTTTCATGAGATCATTTCCAAACATAGCGGAAGCCAACGCCTTCTTGAATTGTCCCAAACCCTGAGACGCCATATGTTACGGTACCGAATCGAGTCCATTTATTCGGTTGATAATGTCTTGAGAGCCATTGAAGGGCATAGAGGAATCCTTGAGGCAATCAAAAATACAGACTTGGAAGAGGTGAATCGAGCAATCCAGTCTCACCTTCAACAATCGAAAAAAGATATCTTGAGATATGCCTTTAAAGAGACGTCAAAAGAGGTTGAGTGATTGATATGATCGAGATTAAGTTTAGAGGTCGTGGAGGGCAGGGAGCGGTTGTCGCTTCGGAGATATTGGGAAGAGCTTTTTTCCTTGAGGGGAAATACCCTCAGTCTTTTTCTCTCTTTGGATCAGAACGGAGGGGCGCTCCAGTGTTTGGGTTTTTGCGTGTGGATGATCAACCGATTCTACTCAAATGCCAAATCAAACACCCGGACCAGGTTGTCCTGTTCGATCTCTCATTAGCCGACGAGAAGGAGATATCTCAAGAACTGAAACCCGATGGAACCCTCCTGGTCAATACGAACCGGGAGATAGGATTCTTCGGGGGATGGAGAAAATTTAAGATTGGTTTGATCCATGCCAGCGCTATTGCCAGGGAGGTCGGATTAGGAGACACGTTTAATACGGCGATGCTGGGAGCCTATGCCCGCCTGACGAACTTGATCCAGATGGACGCCTTGACAGCAGCCATCCGGAGCATGGCTCCCTCCAAGGTCGAAAAGAATATCGAAGCTGCCGAGGAAGCTTACAAACAGACGAAAATCTACGAAGCAAAGGAACCAAACCCACAATGAACATCCATCCGGATCGGTTAGATGAGTTACTTATCCCCGTCTCTTACGGGAGTACGGCTGTCATTGAAACGGGGAAATGGAGTTTTCAAAAGCCTTATACGCATTTCATGATTGCTCCATGCCAGGAGGCATGCCCTGCGGGGATCAATATCCCTGAATTTCTCTATTTGATGAGCGAAGGCAGGGAAGAGGAAGCCTTTTTTTCTGTCTTGAGGGAAAATCCATTGCCGGGGGTTTGCGGAAGGGCCTGTTTCCATCCCTGCGAAGCCAACTGCAATCGGTCTCAATATGATGAATCGGTATCCATCCAGGCATTGGAAAGGTATGTCTCGGATCGGGCTTCCGTCGAGATTGATCGGATTCAGCCCGTTCCTTTTGGGGAATCCGCAAAGAGCATTGCCGTCGTGGGAGGAGGCCCGTCAGGCCTTTCCTGCGCCTATTTTCTTTCGATCCTCGGCCATCGCGTGACCCTATTTGAAGCCAAGAAAAAACTCGGGGGAGTATTGCGATGGGGAATTCCGGAATATCGCCTTCCCAAATCGGTCCTGCAGAAAGAGATACGGAGAATATTGAGCCTTCCCATCGAGTTGAAAACAGGCGTAGCTATCGGTACGGATGTGCCCATTGAGGATCTGGACCGATTTGATGCGATCTATCTCTCTCCAGGAGCGGGATTGAATGTCTCCCTTAAGATTGAAGGCGAAGCGATGAACAGGGTTTGGAAGGGAGGGGAATTTTTAGAGCGAATCAATTCGAAAGAGAAGATCCGTTTAGGGAAAGAGACCCTTGTGATTGGTGGCGGCAATACGGCT